>NZ_JBALMU010000052.1:0-31656 GCF_036962285.1 Bacillus sp. JJ634 | reverse complement strand
AAACTTTAAATAAATATAAGTTGACATATATCCCCACCTATTGTTAACTTATAATATAAATAGTTAACAAAGAGGGGATACATATGACTACTGCAAAGCAAATCAATTGGCAACAAATTGCCCAAAATGTTCTTAACGGAGAAAGTATTACAAAAGAAGATGCCCTACATATTTTAAACGTACCAGATGAACAAGTATTAGAAGTACTGAATGCCGCTTATCTTATTCGTCATCATTATTATGGAAAAAAAGTAAAGCTTAATATGATTATCAATACAAAGTCTGGACTTTGTCCTGAAGACTGCGGATACTGTTCACAATCGATTGTGTCTGAAGCACCGATTGATAAATATGCATGGTTAACGAAAGATAAAATTGTTGAAGGTGCGTTTGAAGCAAAACGCCGTAAAGCAGGTACATATTGTATTGTCGCATCAGGTCGCCGTCCAACGGATAAAGAAGTAGAGCACGTCATTGGTGCCGTAAAGGAAATCCGTGAAAAAACAGATTTAAAAATTTGTGCATGTTTAGGTTTTCTAAATGAAAACCAAGCCGAAAGACTTGTCGATGCAGGGGTTCACCGCTACAACCATAACTTAAATACCCATGCTGATAACTATGATTCTATTTGTTCGACTCATGGATATGACGATCGTGTAGATACAGTTAGTACATCTAAAAAAGCAGGATTATCTCCTTGTTCAGGTGCGATTTTCGGTATGGGCGAAACGAAGGAACAAGCGGTAGAAATCGCCTTTCAATTGAATGTATTGGATGCAGATTCAATTCCATGTAACTTCCTTGTTGCCGTTCCTGGTACACCGCTTGAAAATCAAGATGCCTTAACACCAATGCAATGCTTAAAGATTTTAGCAATGATGCGTTTTGTTAATCCAACAAAAGAAATCCGCATTTCAGGCGGTCGCGAAGTAAACTTACGCTCTCTGCAACCGCTTGGATTATTTGCTGCAAACTCTATCTTCGTTGGCGATTACTTAACAACTGAAGGACAAGAACCAACAAGTGACTGGGGACTAATTGAAGATTTAGGTTTTGAAATTGAGGAATGTGCACTTTAAAAAAGTAAACTCATCTTGGCAATCTCTTGTTTAATGAAATAGGAGCGTCTCAAAGGCGCTCCTTTCTTTATGGAGAACTCAGAAATTTATACATCATTACTAAGATTATTGTAATGAGGGGGTATCATACTAGAGAAAGAAATACTATCACCTTCGTTTAAGTAAAATTGTTGATCTCCTAAATATACCTTCAATATTCCCTGTAATACGTACCCACATTCTTCGCTGCTATGAGAAATTAATTCTAATTCTGTCATATCACCAGGTTGTATCTCTACAATAATATGATACATTTTATGACACGATATAATTTAGGTAAAGCTCCTTAAGGAACAGCTAATGATGTAGAGTCTCCTCTTCCGAGATTTGCTGTCAGCCCTCCGCACGATTCCTCAGAGACATGCACTGCCCTGTCAACTATCACTTACACCATCAAGTTAGTGTGTTCACCCGTTAGTCCGATAAGCAACCAAACGCACAAAAGAAGAGTAGCAATCACTACTCTTCTTGGAATTTTTATCCCACACTTAACGGGCAGTAAGTTCCCCCCACTGATGGAAGTTTCACTTTATATACCCATTGACAATGGATTTGATTAATGACGAATTTGCCACTTTGGACGTTTATTTGGAGAGAAGAAGCTATCTCTTGTCTTTCTTACATTCAGTCTGTTTTCGCACATCAAGTTTGCTGCTTCTACAGTTGTAATATTTTCGTTTTCTGATTGTTGTAGAACCTCAAGAACGGAACGATAAATATTTTTCGTTTTACTTAATACTCGACTCTTATTCGGTCCATATAATTCATCCGCTACTTGGATAACACCGCCGCTATTTACAATATAATCAGGTGCATAGAGAATTCCTCTTTCTTTTAAAACTTTAGCATGGCTTTCGTGAAGAAGTTGGTTATTTGCCGCACCCGCAATTCCTTGTACTTTTAGTTGATCAATGGTTTGATCATTGATAATGCCCCCAATGGCACATGGAACAAATATATCCGCATCCGTTCCATAAATTTCATTACCCTTGACAGCGATTGCTTTTCCGCCCATTTGTTTTGCTTTTTCTACTAATGTTTTTACTACTTCGTCGGAAACATCTGTAACATATAAATCAGCCCCATGTTCTAGTAAATGTTCCGCTATTTTAAAACCAACTTTCCCTAAACCTTGAATGGCAAATCTTTTTCCAGTTAAATTTTCGTGGCCCCACAATGTATTGGCAACTGCCTGAATACTGTATAAAATTCCAAGAGCTGTAGGAATTGATGTTTCACCGCCCCCACCGTACTCCTCTGGTAAACCAGCAATACAGTTTGTTTCTTTATGCGCATGAACGAAATCATCTAGGACGGTTCCCATGTCTGTTCCTGTATAAAATCGACCATGTAAGGAATCAATAAATTGTCCATATGCACGGAATAATTCTGGAGTTTTGTCCTTCATTGGATCGCCAATAATAACACCTTTACCGCCACCGAAATCATTATCAGCTGCAGCATTTTTGTATGTCATCCCTTTTGATAAGCGTAAAGCATCTTCTAAAGCTTCTTCAAATGTGTGATAAGGTCTCATTCTCGTACCGCCTAATGCTGGTCCGAGGGTAGTATCATGAATCGCAATAATAGCTTTCAAGCCTGTCGCCGGATCGTTACAGAATACTACTTGTTCATGGCCTTGAATTTTAGTAAACATGTCGAATGAACCTGTTGATTGTATAGTTATATTTTCAGTTGGTAATGTTAATGTCATTTTAATTTCCTCCTAGTAAGTTGGTAAGTTATTAACCTTCCATTACATTTCTTGTTACTTCAATCGTATTTTCAATTGGTTCTATTTCCTCTTCTTGCAAAGGTGCCAAACCAATTCCGGTATAACCATAGATAATCGCAACAACCGGTGTAATCATACTAATAAAGACATAAGGAACGTATTCCATGCCTATATTTAAGGTGGACATAATAAAGGCACCTGTTACTCCCCATGGAATCATTGGATGGATGATTGTCCCTGCATCTTCCAACGTTCTAGATAAATTTTTAGGATGGAGTTTTACCTTTTTATAAGCTGATTCAAATAACTGCCCAGGTAAAATGATGGATAGATACTGTTCACCGACAGTTAGGTTAATGCCCAGGCAAGAGAAAACGGTTGCCGTGATAACATTTCCCCTGCTTTTCAACATTTTTTGAATTCCCCCAATAATGGACTCGGCAATTCCAATTTGTTGGATGACCCCTCCAAAGGCAAGTGATATTAAAATGAGTGAAACCCCAAATAACATACTGCTTAACCCGCCAAGAGAAAGTAAACTATCAATCGCTTCTACACCTGTTTCTGCAACATAACCATTATGTGCTGTTCCTATAATGGTCTTAATCGCGACATTTGGAACAGTATAGAAAGTGGTTAAAACCGCTACGATTAAACCGATCACAAGTGCTGGAATAGGACTCACACGTTTTACAGCTAGAATAATGATTAACAGTGGCGAAAGTAGTGTGATGGGTGTAATCATGAATTCGTCATTTAGAACATTAATAATTGTTTCGATTTGTTTACTATCTACACTGCCCTTATCCAGAAATAATCCAATTGCAGTAAATGCAATCAATGTAATGATATAACTCGGAATTGTTGTCCATAGCATATGTTTAATATGTTCAAAAATATTTACTTTTGCTGTTGCTGATGAAAGATTAGTAGTATCTGAAAGTGGAGAGATTTTATCTCCAAAAATAGCTCCAGAGACAATGGCACCAGCTGTCATTGCTGGTGAAATATCTAAAGCGTACGCAATTCCCATTAAAGAAACCCCGATAGTACCGATAGTACTCCATGAACTTCCACAGAAAACTGAGACAATTGAACAGATCAATAATGTTGACATTAAGAAAAATTCAGGAGATAAGATGTGTAAACCATAATAAGTAATTGTTGGGACTGTTCCATTTAGAACCCATACCCCTATTAACATTCCAATTAAACAGAGAATTAAGATGGATGGGATTCCGTAAAAAATCCCTTTTGCCATGGCATTCTCCAAATATTTCCATTTGGAACCCAATATAAGGCCATAACAGGTAACGAAAATCGTTGCTGCGACAATCGGAATATGAGGTGCAACACCATAATAAAGAATACTTATAGCTAATAAAGTAATAACACTTAGCACAACCACTATCGAGGCTAGAAATGAAGGTTTTTTCATGCATCTTCTCCTTTATCTTCTGTAATGAGGACTGATACCTTAAAGACTACAATGTCTTCTTTCGAAGGCAAGCGTTTGCAATAAAACAAATTTATTTGCATTGCAACTTCTATTCTCTATTGATTATTTTTTTTGCTTTCCTTTTTATCACCCATTTTTATTGGGTGGCAAAAAGGAAAGTATTCATGCCTAACAGAATTAAAGAATGAAACTTATTTCGGGGCCCAACTATATTTATAATTGGAGTCTTCCAAAATATTGGTCTGATTTACTACTTTTAAAGGTTTGAATGTGTCAATCATAACCGCTAATTCCAATGTTTCCTTTTTGCCTATACTTGCTTCAATGGTTCCAGGGTGCGGACCATGAGGAATACCAGAAGGATGTAGAGTGATTGAACCTTCATTTATTCCTTTTCGACTCATAAAATTCCCCTCTACATAATAGAGAACTTCATCACTATCCACATTGCTATGATAGTAAGGTGCTGGGATCGCATCAGGATGATAGTCATATAGTCTAGGAACAAAAGAACAAATAACAAAATTATGTCCTTCAAACATTTGATGAATTGGTGGTGGCATATGAATTCTGCCTGTTATTGGCTCGAAATCTCTAATATTAATTTTCCATGGATATAAATATCCATCCCATCCTTCAACATTCATTGGATGGTGGCTTAGAAAATGAGAATGAAGGAATCCTCTTGATTTTGTTCTTACTTCAAAACTTCCCTTTTCCGAAAAAGTTTCAAGTTTTTCCGGCCCAAAAATATCCCTTTCACAGAATGGGCTATGTTCAAGAAGTTGGCCATGCTCATTTCGATAACGTTTCGGTGTTGTAATCCAGCTGGTCGTTTCAATCACTAGAAGCTTAGTTTCTTCATTAATATTAGGTACTACTCTATAAATAGTTCCAACCGGAATAACAATATAGTCCCCTGGTTCATAGTGAATAGTTCCAAACATGCTTTCTACTTTCCCAGTACCATAGTGAACAAAAAGTAGTTCATCCCCGTCGCTGTTCCTGTAGTAATAGTCCATACTTTTAGTTGTTTTCGCTACTCCGATTAGCAAGTCGTCGTTACCAAGAATGAACTGTCTCCCGCTAACGGCATCGCCAAGATTGGATTCAAAATCTGTTTGAAAATGACGGTGACATAAATCTTTTTGTTCCTCGTATTCAAGATGACAGTCTGCATATAATTCAGATTTAACAATTTCTGTAGGAGCATCATGATGATAAAGAATGGATTGCATACCAGAGAACCCTTTTGTACCCATGACTTGCTCACGATAAAGAGACTCGTCTTCTTTTCGAAAAGCAGTATGTCTCTTTCTTGGAATGTTTCCTAGTTTTTTGTAAAATGGCATAACGATTCCTCCTGGATGATAGATTAGTAGAAAAAAGGGTTATTTTTGGACTTTAGAGTATTCTAGTGCGGGGAGAATACATCCAGTCACTTCACCAAATCCGATGCGATAGCCATCTCCTTGACACCATGCAGTTAGGGTCAATTCATCGCCATCTTCTAACCAATTTCGCTGTTCACCATTATTCATTTGAATGGGTTCAGATCCTCCCCATGTTAATTCCAATAAGCTGCCTCGTGATTCAGGTGTTGATCCACTAATGGTTCCCGAAGCTAGCAAGTCCCCTGTACGTAAATTACAACCACCTACCGTATGATGAGCGATTTGCTGAGCCATACTCCAGTAGAGGTGGCGGAAGTTACTTTGACAAATACGCTGCGGTGAATCCATCCTTTCTCCACGAAGATGTACTTCTAATTGAATATCAAAGGATCCTTTTCCGGATTGTTGTAAATATGGGAGTTGCTCCACTTCTGGTTTAGGCCCATCTACTCGGAAAGGCTCTAGCGCCTCTAGTGGTACAACCCAAGGTGAGATCGAGGTAGCAAAGTTTTTGCCTAGGAAAGGTCCTAGTGGTTGATACTCCCAAGCTTGAATATCACGTGCACTCCAATCATTTACAAGCACGAGACCAAAGATATGATCCTCCGCTTCATCAACCGGAATAGATTTTCCAAGATCGTTACCAGGGCCGATAAACCATCCCATTTCTAATTCAAAATCAAAGCGGAGGGAAGGCCCAAATACAGGAGTATCACTTTCTGACGTTTTCATTTGCCCAAGTGGTCGACGTACATCTGTACCACTTAATACGATTGAGCTAGCACGTCCATGATATCCAACCGGTAGATTCAACCAGTTCGGCATTAATGCATTCTCTTTCCCCCGAAACATGACCCCTACATTCATCGCATGTTCTTTTGAAGCATAAAAATCTGTGTAATCACCAATTTCTACAGGCAAAAGCATTTCAACATCCTTTTGTTGATAAAATGCTTGATCGCGAAGGGTAGAATTGTCCCGAAGAGTTGGTTCATCAGAACTTAATAGTTTTTGAAGGCTTGTACGAACTGTGCTCCATACTTTCCGGTTCGTCGTCATAAATGCATTAAGGGTGGATTGTTTAAAAACTTCTTTTCCCTGTAATTCTGGGATGTTTAAAAGTCCCGCATCTTCTATAACCGAAAGATCTAAGACGAAATCTCCTATCGCCACACCAACACGAGGAGATCCTCCATTTTTAGGTTGGAATACTCCATAAGGAAGATTTTGAATTGGGAAATGGGAATCTGCTTTAACTTCAATGAACGAATGAGTCATTTGTATCCTCCTCATATTACAAAATATCCAATGCTTTCATATCTTCGCGTGGTTCATCGAAACTACAACATCCATATGAACGTAATACTGAGTCGCGAAGGTTTTTTATTTCGTTACTAGTCATTTTTAAACCACACCAAGAAATTCCATTCGGATGAAAAGTAAAGTTGCTTACCTCTTCATCAGCGAGTATCTTCTCTATCGTTGGTAAATCAAGATGATGAAGATGGGTCAACATTCCTGCTACAAATACATTGATGAACCCATGCATTTTTGCGTCAATCTCTTCTCGATACATTCGAATTGGATGATGTAATCCAGCCGTGAATTTCATTGCAAGATTCCGGTCACAACATCCTTTTATTGCCAGTGCTACCTGTCTCGGATTTAGAAAAACATCAGCTGTTACGCCGCCAGTACGGAGTTTAAATCCTAAAGTCACTGAACTTTTGCTATTATGAGCAGCAATAACATCTAAAGATTTATGTAATGTTTTTTCCCACTCAGCATTTAAAGGTGCAGGAACCTCACAGTAAGTTTGTAATCCAAGTTTCACTGTTTCTTTAGAGATTGTATTTAATAGATTTAAGTCTGGTATATTAGGAAGTAATGGCATTTCCAAAGTAGTTATTTGTATAACCTGACCATGGCGCTTCCGAAATAAATCAATTTTTTTCAAATCAGCAAGCAAAATTTTATGATGTTCTGTTGGATTACTAGTTTTTGTTCCTACTGCCGAAATCGTTAAAGGCCGTTCGTTTGAAAACAAAGTAATATATGGATCCAGTTCATCTAAACGGGATGCCTGGACGATAAACGGTCCAAGCATCCATGAATCCTTGTCTAACTGATAGGAAGCATAGTTACGGATTGCTTCATCTAGAGTAAGACTTGTTGGTGGGAAAATCCCTGCATAATCGATTAACTGATTCAAAAAGGGATATAGACTAGTATTTTGATTAAAATTATCTATTCTATCATCTAATTTCATATGATTTCCCCCTTTATTGGTTCATAATAAGATCTTACAAATTCCCTCTGCGTTCTTGTTCTCTTTCGATAGATTCGAATAATGCTTTAAAGTTTCCTTCTCCAAAACCTCGAGATCCTTTTCTCTGAATGATTTCAAAAAATAAAGTTGGACGATCCATAATTGGTTTTGTAAAAATCTGCAATAGGTATCCTTCATCATCACGGTCTACAAGGATTTTTAGCTCACGTAATTTCTCAATACTTTCATCAATTTCGCCTACTCGTTCTGTCAGCATATCGTAGTAGCTGTCAGGAGTATCAAGGAATTCCACCCCGTTGGCCTTTAATGCATTTACCGTTGTAACGATATCATTCGTTAGTACGGCAACATGTTGAACCCCTGCTCCGTTATAATAATCAAGATATTCCTCGATTTGGGACTTGCGTTTACTATTCGCTGGCTCGTTAATAGGGAATTTAATTCTTCCACCGTTATGCATAACTTTTGACATAAGGGCAGAGTATTCAGTGCTGATGTCTTCATCATCAAAGTGAATCATTTGTTTAAAGCCCATTACCTTTTCGTAGTAGGAAACCCATTCTTCCATATGCTCTACATTCCCAACAATATGGTCCACTCCAATTAATCCTGTTTCAGCAACAGGAAAATCAAAATCTGCTTTTTGATATCCTGGTAAAAATTCACCCTTATAATCATTTCTTTCAATCAGTGTGTGAATAGTATCACCGTATGTTCCGATAATTGCTTTTTTAACTGATCCATTTTCATCTTCTAACACTTGAGGTTCCATGATTGGAATACCACCGCGTGAAACCGCTTCTCTGTAAGCGCCTTCAACATCATCCACACGTAAAGCGACATCTTTTACACCATCACCATGTAGTTTTACAAACTCGGCAATCGGATGATCGGATTGAAGAGCACCAGTTACAACAAAACGGATGTTTTTTTGTTGAAGAACATAAGAAACTTTGTCTCTTTGACCTGTTTCTAATCCTGAATAAGCAAGGGGACGAAAACCATATCCGTTGCATAAATAAAAAGTTGTTTGTTTAGCGTTGCCAACGTAAAGCTCAATATAATCAATATCCTTTATAGCGAAAAATTCCTTTTCTAGTACATTCTTTTCTACCCCAGTTTGTTTTTGCATAATATCCTCCCTTTATTTGTTTTTACTAGTTTAATTGTCAAAAAACGTTTGGAATTTTGTAACAACATTGCCATTATAAATCCAAAAATATTATTATGCAAAAACTTCCGTTAAAACCAAAAACCTACAAAGCGTCACCGTATTAAAGCGTTTTTCCTTTGATGTATGCGTTTGCGCTTACATATTTTTCCGAATATAATTGGTTCCAAATCAGCTAAAAGGGAGGAAAAAATTATGGCATGTATAGTAAAATTTTGCACATCAAATTATATCAATGGGTCTTATGAAATCAAGGAAATGGCGGAAAAAAACCCAAAAATAACGATTGAAGAAGATTACTGTCTGGGCAATTGTGGACAATGCATGACAGAAAGTTTTGCAGTCATTAACCAAACACCTGAAGTGATAGAAAAATATGAAGAACTCTTAGAAAAGATAGAGGCAAAATAGAAAATTGACGATAATTGACGAACTTTGTTGAAAAGTTTTTGGATAAATTTTCGAAAAAAATTATGACACGCAATAAAGATAACTGAAAATCATTCGATTAATATCACATAAATTAAAATATAAATCTTGCTCTTTGTAGAAACTCTTTCAATCTTTCACTAATTGTCAAAAATTAATTCTTAACGAAGGATTAAAACAAATTAAAGAGATTAATTGAAGGATTAAATGTTGTATGGTAAAAAAATATACTAAGACTCATAAACCAAAACAACCACTCTAAATTTAGAGTGGTTGTTTTGGTATTAAAATTCCTGAAGCTCAGAAATATCTACTTCGGATCTTTCTTCTGAAGGCCCTCTTAATTCAACAGTAGCTGTCTTTCCATCTTCATGCAATTTATCAATCCACACAGATACTCCATTATATTGAACTTCAATATCTGCTGAAGAAGAGAGTATTTGCTTTACACGATTGGCATCCATTCTCTTTTTTCCCCCTATCATTAATAGTCATTATAGTATTTGCAAGAAAACAAATTTTATGCGGTGAATTTTTGAACAAACAAAAGTACCAGATAAGCTCCAAATCATTTGGAACTTATCTGGTACTCTTTATCTTCCTATTTTCTCATCAATATCAGCGGTATCTACGTCTTGACCAAACCAGTCTGTAAGCTTTGTTTTCGCCTTATCTTTAATCTCATCATCGATATACATCGCTACTTGAAATAGCGCCACACCTAATGCACCTAAATCATCTGTAAATCCGATTCCTAACATCATATCTGGAAGTAAGTCTACCGGAAGAATAAAATATCCTAATGCCCCAATAATGACCGCTTTTGCTTTTTTTGGAACTTCAGGCTTTTGTAACGTGTAATACAAAAGTAAGACAGCATAAACAACAGACGCCCCGGCTTTTTTGCCAAACTTCTTTAATTTATCCCAAAACTTATCATCTGAATAGTGTTTCTCCGACCTTTGCATCTTATTGATGACTTCTTGTTCGTCAACATGATTGGTCATAATGAGTCCCTCCTTTGTGAATCTCTGAATATGTTCTTATCCATATCTTAATCCTATATTGGATAATCTACAAATTTAGTTTCACAGCTGACACTTTCATGATTACATCTTAAATCGATGAACTAGCTCATAAAGAGATTCTGATATAACCGTTAAAGACTGAGCTGCTGCTTGGATTTCTTGCATTGTCGCTAATTGTTCTTCTGTTGTCGCTGTAATTTCATTCGTACTTCCTGAAATAATCTCAGATAGTGATAAAACGTCTTCTACTTTTTGAGAAACAGATTCAAAACTTGTACCGAGATGTTCCGTCGTTGCTGCAATTTCTTGAATTTGCGTCGATACATTAAAAATCGAGTCTAATATTTCCTTAAATTGTAACGCTGTTTCTTTCGTCAAGTCATTTCCCGTATTTACATTATCTTTCACAACAACAATTGTATTCACAGTATTTTTCGTCTCCACTTGTATATGATCAATCAGCTCCCGAATTTGATTAGCCGATTGACTCGATTGATCTGCTAATTTTCGCACTTCCTCCGCTACAACGGAAAAACCTTTTCCATGCTCTCCGGCTCTTGCCGCTTCAATCGCTGCATTCAATGCTAATAAATTCGTTTGATTCGCAATATCATTAATGATCTCTGTAATGTAATTAATTTTTAACACATCCTCCGCTAAAGAACGGACACTTTGATCAGCTTCATCGACTGACTTATGAATAAACTCCATAGAATCTACAATCTTTTCTACACTTTTCTCGCCACTATCCGCTTTCATGCTAACGACTTCAGCAGCACTCGAAACATTTGCTGCACTCGTAGCGATGTTTAATATTCCATCTAACGATTCCTTTACGGCTAACGAGCTCTCATCTAAAATTTTGTTCTGATGATTCATATTCATTGAAATTTGTTGAAGAGAGTCTGCAATTTGATCAGCTGATGCCGTTGTCTGCTCCGCACTAGCTAAAAACTGTTCGGATGAAGAAGCTGCTTGTTCGGATGAAACACTAATACGAGAAATCATCTCTCTTAATGAAACAACAAATGTATTAAATGATTGTGCCACTTCACCAAATTCATCCTGATTCTTCACCTCAATGGTCTTCGTTAAATCTCCTTCTCCTTCAGAAATATCATTCATTTGCTCTTTCAGCCTATGTAATGGAACCAAAATAGCTTTAATTAAATGAATTCCGAATACTATTCCTACTATAGTCGCTATCCCTGCAATCACGACTAATAATGTCTGTCTAAGACTAGAGTCCGATTTTA
Source organism: Bacillus sp. JJ634 (assembly GCF_036962285.1). Taxonomy (NCBI): domain Bacteria; kingdom Bacillati; phylum Bacillota; class Bacilli; order Caryophanales; family Bacillaceae; genus Bacillus; species Bacillus sp. JJ634. The sequence goes on along the minus strand of NZ_JBALMU010000052.1, from coordinate 19,776 downwards.
ACTGCTTTCTTGCTTCAACTATCTCTGTATCCAACTTTTCAATATAACGCTCAAAAGATGGATCTAAAATTTCTTTACGCAATTGACGACCTTCTTCAAAATGAAGTGTATTCGCCTTTTCAGAATTATCTTTTATTGTTTCTATGACCTGTTGACTAACTGCCCAGTATTTTTCATAATTTTGCGTAATTTCAGCAACTAATGTTTGATCAGACGCTGGAGCGAGTTGACTTAATCGTTCTAAATGAAGAAAAATCTCGTCTGATTTTTCCTGCATTTGTTGAGCATACGTTTCATCTTTTGTAAGCAGTAAAGCTCTCTCATCATTGGACTGTCCCGCCATCCGAAACTCAATTTGCTTCGATATATATTGCATTTCCGAAAGACGATCCATATGTTCGTTTTCGTCTACATTTTTATGTAAAGACGTAATAGCTATAACTCCAACAGCCAGTAAAGACAAAACTAATAAAACAATCACACTTATAAGCCTGGTCTTAATTCTCATGATACCCTCCTACGATGCTTATCCTTTACCATCGTAAATTATATCAATCTACCTATAATAATACCAGGAAGAAAGACTAGTTTTTCAACCACAGAGAGATAACTAGTTCTTTAAACCTATTATTTAGAGCATACCTTTTGTAAAGTTCTCTCCAGCCACATCAGATTTTAAATAAATCGATGTGGTAGACATCTGTATATTCAAACTAAAAGGGAGCTTTTAAGCTCCCTGGATGGTATTATTCATTCTTAACTCGATTTTTTCCCAAGATACGCTTCAACCACTCTAGAATCTTCTAGTAAGTCTTTAGCATTTCCACTAATAATAACTTTACCCGTTTCCAAAACGTAGCCATAATCGGCAATCCTCAGTGCTTGTTTTGCATTTTGTTCAACAAGAAGAACCGTTGTTCCTCCATCTTTAATTTCTGTAATAATTTTGAAAATATCAGCCACGATTAAAGGTGCCAGTCCCATTGAAGGCTCGTCTAATAATAATAATTTTGGTTTTGAAAGAAGGGCCCGAGCAATAGCAAGCATTTGCTGCTGGCCACCTGAAAGGGTTCCAGCTAGCTGGGTCTTTCTTTCTTTCAAAATTGGAAAGCGGCTCATTACATTTTCAATATCTTGCTCGACTTCCTTATCATTACGTTGATAAGCGCCCATTTCTAAATTTTCATACACGGTCATAGAAGATAGTATAGCTCTACCTTCTGGAACAAGAGCAATGCCTTTTTTCAAAAGCTGATCGGGTCTTAGTCCTGTGATATCTTCACCTAAAAACTCTACTTTCCCTTTTTTAGGTTTTAATAAACCAGCAATCGTTTTCATAGTCGTCGTTTTACCGGCCCCATTTGCCCCTAAAATCGTGACAATTTGACCTTGCTCCACTTCAAGACTAACCTCTTTTAACGCCTGAATTTTATCATAAAAGGTTTCAATTTTCGTTACTTTAAGCAATTTCATCATCCTCCTCGGATCCAAGGTAGGCTTCAATCACGGCAGGGTTATTTTGAATTTCCTCAGGTGTTCCCTCTGCTAGTTTCTTACCGAAGTTCAACACAGTAATATGATCACATAGCTTCATAACTAGAGGCATATCGTGTTCAATAATTAAAACCGAAATTCCTCTTACTTGAACCTGTTTAATTAAATCGAATAAGCTTGCTGTTTCCGTTTCATTCATACCAGCTGCAGGTTCATCTAGTAATAATAGCTTCGGATCACTCGCTAATGCTCTAGCAATTTCTAATCGTCTTTGCTGACCATAGGATAAGTTTTCTGATACAACGTCATGGAACTCTGATAATCCCACTAAATTCAAAAGCTCTATTGCTTTTTCTCGTATTTTCCTTTCTTCTGTACGTTGCGATTTAGGACGAAACACACCGCTAAACACACCAGCTTTACTACGAGAATGTGCACCAACCATTACATTTTCCAACGTTGTCATTTGAGAAAATAGACGAATGTTTTGAAAAGTACGGCAAATACCTTTATCCGTGATCTTATGTGGTTTAATCCCTGTTATTGTTTCATTTGAAAAGATAATTTCTCCCGTAGTTGGCGGGAACATATTAGTAATAAGGTTAAACATCGTCGTTTTCCCTGCTCCATTGGGACCTATTAAACCATGTATTTCTCCTTCTTTTAGCTGAAATGACACATCGGTTAAAGCAGAGATTCCGCCAAAGTTTTTAGTGATATTTTTAATTTCTAGAACCATGACTCTTCCCCCTTTTCGATGAAAATTTCTTTTTCAACCACTGAACCATGTTTTCAGTAATAATCCCTTGAGGGCGGAATGCCATCATGAAGATTAAGATTAAACCATAAATCATATAACGATATTCGCTAATCACACGAAGTGCCTCCGGCAACAGCGTCATAAACGTTGCACCAAAAATTGCTCCTAAAATTACTTCACTGCCACCAAAAACAGCAAAAATCAGTATTTCAACTGCACGATGATAAGCAAAGTCAGCCGGGCTAATATAAGCTAATACATGGGCAAATAACGATCCTGCAAAACCAGCTACAACAGCTCCTTGTGTAAAGGATAGCACTTTATAATACGTAATATTAATTCCCATGGCTTCTGCAGCTTTTTCATCCATTTTAATAGCGGCGAAAGCACGACCAACACGTGAATTATTCTGTCTAACAAAAAACCAAATAATAAAAATAGTGATTAATAATAGTAGAATTAAGACGAGTAAATAAACAAATTGATTATTTCTCAAGCCAATACTACTTGGATCTAATCCAGCATCTCTGAATAGATTTAGCAGTTCCCTTCCAATATGGGGAATTCCAGAAAGGCCAACAGAACCTTTTGTAACAGATTCCCAGTTCACAAAAAATACACGCATAACTTCTCCAAAACCTAGAGTGGCAATCGCCAAATATACGCCACTTAATCGTAATGAAGGAAGACCAACAATGATTCCACAAATACCCGCTACTAAGGAAGCTACAATAACTCCTACTATAATCGGAAGATCGAAATTGATTGTTACTAGAGCTGATGTGTAAGCTCCAATTCCCATAAAGCCAGCACTTCCAAGGGATAATTGTCCAGAAGACAGCGTGACATATATGCTAATCGCTAAAATAATATTGATTAAAATAAATGAACCTATTTGTAAGTAATATGGATTAAGAAGCTCAGCTAGCATACAATTACCTTCCTTCCGCCGCTGATTTTTTACCAAAAATTCCCTGTGGTCGTAATAATAGAATGACAATAATAGTAATAAATGCTATTGCATCACGATAGCCTGAATCCCCATACGCAACAACGAGCGTCTCAGCTAATCCAAGAATTAATCCACCTGCCATAGCGCCTTTCACATTACCCATTCCACCTAAAATAATAATCGCTAACCCTTTTAAACCCATTGATAATCCCATTTGCGGGTTCACAGAGTTAAAAGCCATTCCTACTAAAATACCAGCAATTCCGCCCAGTGCAGAGGCAATGATGACGGTTAAAATGATAATTCTTTTTGTATCTACCCCTAGTATACTAGCTGTTTCTAAATTTTCAGCTGTTGCTCTAAGAGCTTTACCTGCCTTTGTTCTTAACAACCAATAAGATAGACCCATCATTAATACAATCGAAATAGCAAAAATGACAATCTGTACAAGATAAACCGTTATTGAACCAATTTGAAAGTTAATTTCTGCAAAAGAGTTACGGAACGGTTGGTTACCAGCACCAAATAAATGATGGGAAACATTCTCAAGAAAAATAGATACACCAATCGTACTAATTAATGGGGCAAGGTGGGAAACGCCTTGCTTTCCTCGAAGTGGACGAAGAGCAAATCGCTCTAGTAAATACCCTAAAATGGCTGTCGCACCAATTGCGACAAGAAAGGCTGCCCAGAGCGGCCATTTTAATGTACTTGTTACAATAACCCCAATAAATGCACCAAACATGAAGATTTCTCCATGTGCCATATTAATGATACCTAAAACCCCAAATACAAGGGTGAATCCAAGGGCAACGATTGCATAAATGCTCCCAAGTGTGATTCCGTTAATTAACTGTTCTAAAAGCAAGTCATCTCATCCCTTTCTTCAAATTTTTTTGACTACAATCAACAGAAAGGCTATACCCTAGTATGTTCCCTAAGGTATAGCACGTTTTAAAACTTATACCGATATGGATTTTCAAATAACAAGCTTTATTTATTCAAACAATTGGAATTTCCCGTCTTTTATAGTAATAACCGTCGGTTCCATTTCAACGTCACCGTCTTTATCAAAAGAGAATGATCCTAGAATTCCTTCAAAACCTTTAATTTCTGCAAGAGCGTCACGGAATGCATCACGATCAGCTTCTCCAGCATTTTTCAAAGCTTCCGCATAAATGTAAAGGGCATCGTATGCTTGAGCTGCAAATTGATCTGGTTTCTTGCCATATTCAGCTTCATAAGCTTTAATAAATCCTTGTACTTTTGGATCTTCTTTTTCAGCAAACCAAGGCGTAGCAACGATTAATCCATCAGCAGCTTTTCCAGCGATATTAATAACTTCTGGAGAGTTAAACCCATTTCCGCCAACAAACGGGATTGTGATTCCCATCTTTCTAGCTTGGTCCATAATAACGGCACCTTCATTATATAAAGCAGAAGCTAAAATTAAATCAGGTTTAAGAGATTTTATTTTCGTTAATTGAGCATTATAGTCTGATTGCCCTTTTTGGAATGTTTGAGTCGTTACAACTTCAAGACCCATTTTCTCTACTTCTTCTTTCATTGTGTCATAACCTGATTTTGTTAATACATCGTCATTCCCATATAAAAGAGCAACCTTTTTCACATCATATTTTTCCACTGCTTTTTTCATAGCAGCAGGAATAGCTAGTGATTCCGGAATAGAGTTTCTAAATACATATTCTCCAATTTGCGGAATACCTACCGCTGTAGTCGATGTTCCCATAATTGGAATACCATTTAGATCTGCCTCAGGTCCAACAACATTCATTTCTGTACTTAATGTTGGTCCTAATAGTGCAACGATTTCATCATCACTCATTAGCTTTTGAGCAGCGGATAAAGCTTGTTCTTGTTTTCCAACCGAGTCTTCAATAACAAGATCAATTTTCACTTTTCCTTCTTTGTTGATTTCTTTTTGAGCTAATTTAAATCCATTTGTAATCGCTTCCCCATATGCAGCTCCTGGACCCGTTAAATAGGAAATAACTCCAATTTTCGCATTGATAGTTCCGCCTTCATTTCCTTCCTTATCTGATTGTGAACCACTTCCACCACAAGCGGCTAACAAGACAAGCATAAGTACAGAAATTAATACTAGAGATTTTTTAACTGTCTGTCTCATTTCCTTCCCCCTATTTTAATAATAATTGAAAATCATATATCTATTAAATAGCATTCTAACTATAATGTAAATATAATATTAAGAATTTTTAGTATAATGAAAAAATAACCAATCTATATATCCGTTTGATTGTTCCTGCATGATAGAAAAAAAACAGGCACATCCCAAAGTTTCGGAATGTGCCTGACTTCTATTAAAATTATTTTTCTGAGAAAATTTTCTCAATATCATCTAACATAATATTTGCTGCTAATACACCACCAGCTGTATTCCAAACAGCATCATCTACTTTATACGTTTTTCCATCTTGAACAACAGATAATTTCTTCCAAAGCGGATCATTTGTCCATTCTTCTTCTGTCGCTACAGCATTTGGATCGCCTTCTGGTGCATATGTGAAGTAAAATAGAACGTCTCCATCCATTTTAGGAATCATTTCTTTCCCTACTTCAATAGCTAAATTACCTAATTTACTATCAGCCTTAAACATCTCTGTTTGCTGCTCTGTACGTTTAAATCCTAACTCATTAAAAATCACACCTGAAAATGAGTCTGTGTAGTAAATACGAGTCACTCCAGCCATGAAACGAACAACAGATACTTCTTGATTCGTTTTATCACCTAGTTTTTCTTTAAGAGCAGCTACTTTATCATCATATTGCTGTAAAACTTCTTTTCCTTTTTCCTCTTGATTCACAGCTTTCGCATATAATGAGAAGTTTTCTTTCCAATCTCCTCTTAATGTTTCAGAAAAAATAGTAGGAGCAATTTGACTTAATTTATCATATACGGCTTCTTGACGAAGCTTATTTCCAATAATTAAATCAGGTTTTAAAGCGGCAATTTTCTCTAAATTTACTTCACTTTCTAAACCGACTACTTCAACATCTTTCATATCATCTTTAATATGATCATACCAAGGATTACCTAACCATGATTGTACAGCACCGACAGGTTTGATTCCTAAAGCTAAAAGAGCTTCCGTTCCTTCATTTGTTAACACAACGATACGCTCTGGATTTCCTTTAATTTCTGTTGTCCCCATTGCATGTTCAACTGTATAGCTTGTTTCTTTCTTCTCTTTATTATCCGCTTGCTCTGTTCCTTCATCCTTTGTGTTACCACACGCGGCTAAAACGAAAACAGCTAGTATAGCAAACATAGATAATAATCGCTGAATTCTTTTATTCATCCCTTTTCTTCCTCCTATGTATATGGTAAAATATTAACGTTGATGACATTGATAATCGTTATCACCTCTGTTCTTCACTAATACTAAAACAAGGACCAACTACTGTCAATAACAATTTGAATATTTCAATTTTAAACAAACAACTTTGTTAGACGACATCGTTGATTTCCAGCTCATTTTGTCCAAAAATCATTTAATGAATAATATTATTTAACATAAAAAATGAAAAGAATGGTAAAACTATGATACTAATTAAAAATTCTACAAAACTATTTGGTATGATTGTTGCACTTCTACTATTGCTGGTCTGTATCGGTATGAGCATTGTTTTTGGTTATACAAATACGTCCGTTCATACTGCATATGAAGCATTTACACAATTTAATAATTCAAACGAACATCTTATTATTCAAAATGTTCGCTTACCAAGAGCTTTAATTGCTGCTGCAGTAGGCGCTTCACTTGCTATTACAGGGGTATTGATGCAAACGTTAACGAAAAATCCATTAGCTTCACCCGATATTTTAGGTATTAATGCTGGAGCGGGATTTGCGGTTGTATTAGCAATTACCTTTATGCATACAGCAAGCTTGCAAACATTTACTTGGATTTCTTTTCTTGGAGCGGGATTTGCAGCCATTGCTGTTTATGTAATTAGCTCTGCTGGACATGATGGACTAACACCGCTGAAAATCACTCTCGCAGGTGCAGCCATGGCCGCTTTATTTGCTTCTTTTACACAAGGTATCCTTACAGCCAATGAAGCAGAATTAGAGCAAGTGCTGTTTTGGTTAGCTGGTTCTGTCCAAGGAAGAAAGCTAGAATTATTAATTGCTGTTCTCCCCTATTTATTGATTGGCTGGATAGCAGCTGTCCTCATTGCACCAAAGATGAATGTATTAGCGATGGGCGATGATGTAGCAAAAGGATTAGGTCTTAAATTAGGCATTGTCAAAATCGTAGTCGTTGTAATTGTTATTTTACTAGCAGGGGGCTCCGTTGCAGTAGCAGGACCAATCGGCTTTATCGGTATTGTCATCCCACATGTCGCAAGAAAACTTATCGGAACGGATCATCGGTGGTTGATTCCTTTTGCTGGACTACTTGGAGGTATTCTTCTATTGGTAGCTGATATCGGAGCACGATATATCATTATGCCAAGAGAAGTACCAGTAGGTGTTATAACAGCCTTTATCGGGACTCCATTCTTTATTTACATCGCAAGAAAGGGGTTCAGAAACTAATGAGTAACTATCGAGGATTTCGAGCTTTCAACGGAAAAATCTCCTTTTTATTCGATAAAAAGGCAGTTAAAAAAATAGGTATTTTATTTACTCTGACTGCATTAATATTCATTATTAGTGCCGGACTCGGCGGGATGGCCATTAGTCCATTAACCATCCTTCACGTGTTTACTGGCGGCGGAACAGATATGGAAAGATTAGTAGTCTTAAACTTTCGCTTACCGCGCATCATCATTGCCTTAGTTGCCGGAATGGCATTAGCAGTCGCAGGCGGAATACTTCAAGGAATGATTAAAAACCCATTGGCATCACCTGACATTATTGGAATTACAGCAGGTGCCGGTGCAGCCGTAGTTGGATTTTTATCGATCTTTAGCGACAAAAACCATTCTTTAACAGTTAGTATTCAATGGCTGCCACTTGCTGCCTTCTTAGGAGCGATACTAGTGGGATTTACCGTTTATTCGCTAGCTTGGCGCAACGGAGTAACTCCGATACGGCTTGTGTTAATTGGTATCGGTATTTCAGCTCTTATGCAAGCAATGACGACTTTACTTATGATACTTGGACCTATTTACCGTGCTAGTGAAGCAAGCATTTGGACGACTGGAAGTGTAAGTAAAGCTACATGGGAACAAGTATGGATGATTCTCCCTTGGACAGCTATCTTCTTACTCATTGCTTTTATATATTCCCGTGATGTAAATATCCAAGAGTTAGGGGAGGAATTAGCTGCAGGTGTCGGCAACGCTGTACAAAAAAACAGACTGCTATTATTACTCATTAGTACTTGTTTAGTAGCTGGCGCTGTTGCTTTCGCTGGTGGAATTGGCTTTATCGGGTTAATGGCCCCTCATATCGCACGGCGTTTAGTTGGTTCTTCTTTTGGAGTCCTTTTACCGACTTCAGCCTTAATTGGAGGATTGCTCGTCATGTTAGCTGACCTTCTCGGAAGAACATTATTTTCACCGATTGAAGTACCAGCAGGCGTTTTTACAGCGGCAATTGGTGCACCGTATTTTATTTATTTACTGTTTAGAACCAAAAAAAGATAAAGGAGTTTTTACAATGAAAGAAGCCATTCGTACACAAGCCTTAACATTAGGTTACGGTGGGTCTACCATTATTCACGAATTAGATTTAAGCATCCCAAAAGGGGAAATCACTGTTTTTATTGGTGGAAATGGTTGTGGTAAATCGACTTTATTGCGTTCTATGGCTCGCTTATTAAAACCAACTAACGGTGCCGTTCTTCTAGAAGGTGCAGCCATTGCAAAACTGCCGACAAAAGAAGTAGCAAAGAAATTATCCATTTTACCCCAGTCTCCAACAGCTCCTGAAGGATTAACCGTTTTGCAGCTTGTCAAACAAGGACGTTATCCATATCAGAATTGGCTGAAGCAATGGTCCGAAGAAGATGAAGAAAAAGTAATGAACGCGTTACAAGCTACAGGTATGAGTGAGTTTAAGGACAAACAAGTAGATGAACTTTCTGGTGGCCAAAGACAACGAGCATGGATTGCAATGACATTAGCACAAGATACAGAAGTCATTCTATTAGATGAACCGACGACTTATCTCGATTTAACACATCAAATTGAAATTCTAGACTTACTATTTGAACTTAATGAAAAAGAGCAGCGAACCATCATCATGGTCTTACACGATTTAAATCTCGCTTGTCGCTACGCTCATCATATCGTAGCTATTCGTAATCAAACCGTCTTTGCCCAAGGAAAACCAGAACAGATTATCAGCCCTGATCTTGTCAAAAACGTCTTTGACATGGAATGCCAAATTGCACAAGATCCTCTCTTTGGCACTCCCCTATGTATTCCTTACGGAAAAGGTCGTCGTATTGCAAATAGGATAAAGCATGTAAATGCCTTATAATTTAAAAAGCTTGTCTTTGATCTGCTTACTAAAGAAGCACTGAATCGAGGTTCAGTGCTTCTTTTTATAACCTTGGGTCAACAGGGTCCGACTCCATTGCTAATGTTGCAAGCACACATTCATGTACCCGTTCAAGTGATTCCCCATTAACAAATCTTTGTATCCCTTCCACACCTAGTGCAAACTCTTTTAATGCTAATTTCTGTTTTTTTCCTGTATTTCTTCTCTTCAATCGTTCAAGATTGTTAGGAAATAAATAGTCCATACCATAAATAATGTTCAAGTATTTTCGACCTCTTACTTTAATCGCTGGTTGAAGCAATTGCCCCCGATTCTCGGTAATAAAGAATTCCGGTTTAATTACAATCCCCTCATGTCCATTACTTGTCATCTCTTCCCACCATTGAATGATTTCCGCTTCACTTGCTTCATCTCTAATAACTTTATATTCCGTTTCAACGAATATAGTAGAAAGCTCAGCCAATTCTCGATTCACTTCCATATGCCAAGTATGCGGTTGATTGAAGAAGGTCTGACTGCTATGAGCTAACACATGAAATGGAGCAATTTGAATCTTACTTACCCCGTCAACATCCCAACAATATTTCTGAAACACTTCTTTAAACGTTTTTGCATGGTCTAGTTTTACTTCATACTCTTGAAGCCATGCCTTTAGCTCTTCATTTGTTTCAGCAACAGCTTCTAACTTCTCCTTCAATGTTGCTCGGTCCAATACAGCAATTTCGGCAACATGAGCATATTGATTGTTGATCAGTTCACGCGCTTTTAAATTCCATGGCATAATTTCTGCATCTAATAGAACAAATTCCGTATTATATTTATCGAAATAAGACTGTAAATCTTGATTCAACCTTCGAACAATCTGACTCTCCGTGGCAGCATCAAAGAAACGTCTGCCTCTTCTTGTATAGATAGTCCCCAATGTTTGAAATCCCGTATGTTTTTCCGCTGCTGCTTCATTTTTGAATAAAAAGAGAACAGCTCGACTTCCCATATGCTTTTTCTCAGCAACCATTGTTGTTATTCCTTGATTTCGATAATAGTCAATCGCTTCTTTTGGATGCTCTAGAAAATCATCTAAAACAGATGCACTTGGAGTCGGACTCATTGTTGGAGGAATATAGATTAATTGCTCAATCGGAATCGTATCATGTGAAATTGCGTCAATCGCCGGTTTGACAATTCCTTGCTGAATGCGTACTTCTCCTAATTGTTCCGTTAATACTGAATATCCATTAACAAATTTACCAATGTTCGGTGGGTTCAATCGGCTTGCTTCCCATTCTACGAGCGGATTATCTGGAGACTGCGCATAATCTTTAGCAGCTTTAACCGATACAAATCCCTTTTCTGGATAACGAAATGCGGTTAGCTTTCCTCCAAAAACAACACCTTGGTCAATATTAATAGTATTATTAATAAGCAGTGGCTGCGCTTTTGGATCATGTCCCCAAACAATGAGTGTACTTGTTTGATGGTGGACAAACCAATCCTTCCTCTTGGGTTTCCCCTTTTCATCCAATCCATCTGTATCTCCATAACGACAAAAATCACTAATATCACGAGATTGCTTCCCGATATATTCATCTTTAATCCCAGCATGAGTACAAACTAATGTTGGGACACCATTTTTGGTAAACACATAGTGTGAAGGAGCCTTCAGCAAAAATTCTTTCAAATTCTGTTTCAGTACTTCTGCCTGCTCTGCTCCATATTCTGCTTCATACTCTTCAAACTCTTGAGCTACCTTTTCATCGCCATGTTGTAACGTCACCTTTTTTCCATCTAGCCAACGAGCGATTTTCCAGCCATGATTACTATCAATCATATAGGCGAGTTGATGTTGAACATGATGTAAGAAAAATTGCACCGTATGCAAAGATTGTGGACCACGACTCATCACATCCCCAATGGAAAGAAATTTTCTTCCTTCTGGATGTATATATAATCCGTCCTCATTTTCTTGATAACCTAGCCTTTCTAACAGTGCAATCATTTCATCATAACAGCCATGAATATCTCCAATAATATCTAAACCATGCCTGATTTCTTGTTCAATTGGATTTTTCCGTCTCATAAAAGTTATATCATTTGTCTCATTAATATAGTAAATTGCCGTATAACCTTCTTTTTTCAAAAAACGTTTTTCTCGCTTAAATACTTGGTCTTGCTGTTTAATCCTTCTTTTCCCTCGTGGATTTTCCCTTTGTGTATCTCGTGCCAAAAGAACATCTTGAGGAATATCTAACACAAGCGCAATAAGCGGTACATGATATTTTCGCGCAATCGCGATATATCTTTTTCGATCATCCGGATAAAGATGAGTCGCATCGACAAACGTCAGTTTATTCAACCGACTCCGTGCTGAAACGACCGAATCTAACATTGAAAAGGCCTCTTTTGAAATACGTTGATATTGATCGAATAGGCCGTCTGCCTCGTCCTTCGGTCTGTTTTGATAATCGATAAACTCGGTATCACTGACTAACACTCGAAAATCATCTGAACTAACTACTTCGGAAGCAAGAATACAATCGTTATCAATCATTCTTTTTAATAGCGTAGATTTCCCACTATTAGACGGTCCGACAAGTAATACAATTCCTGCATGCGGCAGTGTAATTTGCATCATTCAACCTCCTTCCTTGAAAACACACACATTTGGGTTGGACAGCCATACTGTTCATGCGCTTCGCCAATTCCAATAAACGCTAGCTCATAGTTGCCATTATTTCTATCCACACACCATGTTTGAAATTCTGCTCTCGTCCATTCAAATCGATGATCATGATGGCGAATCTGTTTTCCTAGATTATAAACCGCATTATACTCTTGATTTGGTGTCGTAATCATTAACACATTTGGTTGATATTCATTCAAAATTGTATCCATCATCTTCGGCAATCGATACGCATCAATATGTTCAATCACTTCACATAAAATCATAATATCTTTGTTCTTCAATCGTTCATCATAATAAAAAAGGGAACCCCATAATGGCGTCGGCATCACAAATCCTTCTTGATGACGAACTTTTTCAAACCGCTCTATAGCCTGAAGTGCAGCTGCTTCTGAAGGTTCAACAGCTAGTACTTCCTGCACTCCATCCACAAATCCTAATCTTAGTGATAACTTTCCCTCTCCAGAACCAAAGTCCACAATCCTTCTTCTTGGTTCGATTCCTTTGACCATTTCTATAATTTTTTCGTAACGTAAATCATTAAGACGTATTTTCACCGTTTTCTCTTTACTTTCTTCAGACTCTTCTGTCTTCTGAACGATGCTATAGACTTCTTTAAAACGTAAAGCTTGGCGTAAAATAAATGATTTCAACGGATGATTTTCCAACCATCCTTCACCATATCGTTCAATCTTCTCGATTTCTTTTTCATCAATATAGTAATGTTTATAATTATCTAAAACAGGAATTAATACAAAAAGCTGACGAAGTCCCTGTTGTAAGGTCGTTGAGCCTTTTAACGAAATGAATCTCGCTGTACTTTTTTGCTTCAAATGAAAAGAGTAATTCGTTTCAGCACGAGAAATAGCTGTCTCATACCCTAACGGTTCAAAAAGAGCTCTAATCTCTTCATCAGAAAGGGTTGAGGAAACAGGTCCAAATTGGAATTCAAAAGGAAAGCAATGATTGACCCACTCCTTATATTCTTCTTTCGGCTGACCATTTAGTGCTGTCCCAAGAGCTGGTCGAATAAAAGAACAAAAAATACTACTTACCGCAAACTCCCGATCGTTAATATAATGTGTAATATCATATGTATAAGAGCTATTCTGCTTCAACTCCAATGAATCAGGTGTGACAAAAATGGTTACATCTAACTCTGTTTCACTACATTCACTATAAAAAAGTCTTACTAAATGCCCTTTATGATTCCGTTCATATACATTGTTCGGGTTTTTTGCTAATAAATATGAAATAACTTTCACATTTTCGCCCGTAGCTCGAATCGTTAATTGCATGGGAACACTCCTTTTAAAAAAGGTAATAACAGTCATTATAACACAGTAAAGAAGGATGAATCATCGCCTCTACTTTTTAGTGCTGTTATTGTTACAGCCCAGTTAAAAATAAAAAAACATCAGTGAATGCCTGATGTTTTTTCATTTTATCATGAACCAATCCGTCATCTGCACTTTGCACCAACTATCTATCAAGTTGATCTACGAATTTAGCTATTTATCAACTATTCAACTACAAACTCTGATAGAACATCATACGCTTAGATGATTTCTACATATCCTGGGTAAGCTGTTATATAATTTCCACTCTTTAGCTTGTACATCTTAGACCCATTAACGGTTAATGTGTCAACGACGGTAAAAACCTCCCCTTTCTGTACCTTGCCCACTTTTGCATCCCAATCAGGCTTATTATAATAGTACAGATCCGGTGTGATGACACGGATGAGAAACGTCGAATCATCTTTCTCATTGCCTTCTTCATCATTGTTTTGATTCTCTTTCGGTCGAAGATTCAAGCTTTTTGCAATTCCTTCAATATGACCAAGAGCAAGGTCATCCAGAAAGCTGGACTTCTTTAACTTGTTCGCATCATTGGCACGGTCAATAAAACCATTCTCCGTCAAAATAGCTGGCATCGCTGTGTCTCGCAGCACCTGAAAGTTAGCCGTTTTCCGACCTCGATTTCGTAAACTCACATGCTTTATAAATTCCTTATGAAAAGCGTCTCGATAACTGACTGTTTTTTTGCTGGCATTTGGATGGATATAATCCTCAAATCCCGTTCCGCCACCGGAATTAATATGAATTGAGATGAATAGATCAGCTCCCCAACGATTAGCGTCATCAGCCCGTGCTCCTAAAGAAACTGCCTTGTCTGTCGTTCTGCTCATCCTAACGGAAACATTTTCATATCTATTCAATAACCCATCGCAAACTCTTTTAGCAATATCTAACGTCAAGTTTTTCTCTAGCAATCCATTTCCTACTGCTCCTGGATCTGAACCGCCATGGCCTGGATCAAGATACACTTTTACCATTTGAAATCACCTCATTATACCTTATGTTTATTTCACTACATTTGATTAGGCTTCCGGAAATCTTATTCCGCAGCATTGATAAATCTGTAAAAATATAGTGAACTACACATAACCATGAGGCTGTCTAAAAAGTTCGCAGAATAAAAAGGATCAACGAAAATCCAACGGACAGCTCCATTCCTTTGCTGGATTTTGTCCTTCATGACTTTGATGAAGGACATTTTCCTGGCTGGATTTCTGAGTTTTGTCCTTCATGGCTCTGATGAAGGACATTTCCCCGGCTGGATTTCTGAGTTTTGTCCTTCATGACTCTGATGAAGGACATTTTCCTGGCTGGATTCCTGGATTTTGTCCTTCATGGTTCTGATGAAGGACATTCCCTCGCTAGATTTCTTGAATTTTGTCCTTAAACGCACTTTTTGAGGATGGTAGAAAAGTAATGATCTGAGGAGAATGATTGTTCAATTAAACGGGAGGGCTGCCCTGAAAGCCACTTTCATGACTTTTGGAACAGCCCCAGCATCAAATGGTCCGCTCATTATGAAACCTATTATGAATGCGATAAATTTAACACTGGAACGTCGCTTTTTTCTCGATAACAGCACTACCATTTCCGAAGCTTATGATTCTATTGACGCCATTATTTTATTTGGACTGGTTGGAAAACAGCAAGGAAAGTAATAACACAAGCATATGGCAACATGGTATTAAAAGATTTGTATATGATGTTGCACACTACATGTAATAAAAGATAAGGATAGATAAAGCAGATAATATTCTGCCTTATCTATCCCTTTTTGTACTACATATGACCTCATTTACTACCACAACAAAAATTATCGTGTGTTCTTCACCAAAACGCACCATATAGTTTAAGTAGAATCCCTCGCAATCTCTTCTACGCCTACCTAAACTGGTATTTCTACAATAAAAGTAGACCCTACTGCTTCTTCACTATTCACAATAATATGCCCCCCATGCAGTTTGACAATTGTAGCAACAATCGATAAACCCAAGCCTGACCCCTCAACAGTTCTTGTACGTGCTATATCTGCTCGATAAAAGCGATCAAATATCCTTTTTAGTTCCGTATCTTTCATCCCTATTCCTGTATCCTCAAAAGTTACGGAGACAAATTCTCCTTTATCTTCTATTGATATATCTATACTACCGTTCGGTTTATTATATTTAATGGCATTTGATAAAAGGTTATCCCAAACTGTATTAAGTAAGGATGAATCCCCAGTAATCTTAATATCTGGTAAGGAGTAGCTAAGCATGATACCTTTTTCACCTACTAACCATTGGTAATGATGAACTAATTCCTTCATGTGCTGACCCACGTTGAAGGATTCCTTCTTCATAATATCCTCATTTCGATCTAACGAGGCGAGCAGCAATAATTGTTTTGTTAAAGTAGAAAGTCTTCTAATTTCACCGTTAATGATTGAAATGTATTGGCCTCTTTCTTCTTGGCTTATTGATTCATTTTCTAGTAAGTTCGTATATCCTTTAATATTCGAAAGTGGTGACTGTATATCATGAGATATATTTGAGATGAATTCTTTCCTCACGTCATCTATTTGTTCTAATTTTTTCGACATTCTTAAAAAACTATGAGTCAGTTCTCCTAACTCATCATGACGAGTAACTGAGAGGTCTACATTAAACTGACCATTTGCAAGTGATTTGGTCGCTTTCGTTAGGTTTGATATCGGTTTTACTAAATACTTAGTACTAAACACTACCATAACAATACTCAAGGCGATAGATAGTATAAGGATCGAACCAAATAAATAGTGCATTTCATTAAAGAGAAGTTTGATATCTGGTCTAATAAATAGTGCATAGTTTTTTTCTTTATATTCCAACGGAACACCGATTGTATTTTGTAGTTCATTTGCAAAAAAGCCAGTTACAAATGTTCGATTTGGAAAATCAAGAATTCCGTGATAAGTATTCCCATTTAACACATACTCTTTAGTTGAAACAGAAAGAGTTTTATCCCTAAAAGATGCACCAAAATAAGATTCATTACCAGCAGGATCAACCAAATAAATCTGATATCCAATGGTAGAAATATGTTCTAAATAGGCTTGGAGGTCTACACCTGAATAATCGTTCACAAACGAAGCGATAGATTGAGCGATTACCGTATTTTTTTGATCATTATAGGGCTTTAATTTTTGTTGGTAATAAGCATTAGAAAGTAAAAAGGCAGTCACACTACTTATGATCATGATTCCAATGGTAATCACAACAAATTTTACATAAAGAGATCTCATCCTCGTTTTGCCTCCAATGAATATCCGACTCCACGCACTGTTTTAATTTGAAAATCCTCTGTCAATTTTGAAAAACGTTCTCGCAATCTTTTAATATGAACATCTACTGTTCGTTCATCCCCTTGATGATCTAACCCCCAAATCTGTTCAATGAGATGATTTCTGGAAAACACTTGCATTGGATTTGACATGAGAAAATGCAAAAGTTCAAACTCTTTTAAAGGTAAAAGCATGGTTCGATCTCCATTTTGAACCTCATAACTTTTTTTATTAATTGTTGTACTTCCGATTCGTATAATATTTTCGTCTAAATGATTGTCATATCGCCGTAACAAAGCTTTTATTCGGAAACTTAATTCCTTCGGTTCAAATGGCTTGACTAGATAGTCGTCCGTTCCCGCATGAAATCCTTGCTCCTTATCTTCAATTTGATTTTTAGCAGTTAAAAGGATGACAGGAAGATCATACTTATCTCTAATCTCTTTCGTGAGTTCATAGCCGTCCATAAAAGGCATCATTATATCGACTACAGCTAAATGACACATTTCCTTTTGAAGAATTTCCAAAGCTTCAATACCGTTTTTGGCTTGGAATACTTTATACCCCTGTTCAGATAAGTGAATATCTACAAGTTTTAAAATATTGATATCGTCATCAACAATTAGAATACTTGTCATAAATGTTTGCTCCTATATCATTCAAAATGACTATGTTTAATTACTTGCATTATAATCATTAACGATTGAAAAGCAAGAAAATCTAAGTGGTAAAATTTCAGTTTCCTAGGACTAAAATACATATACACTTAATAAATAGATACCATACTTTTACTATCATCATTGAATGAATTTATTTTATACTTCGCAAAATCCGTCCATCACTCATTTTAATAATATGGTCTGCATAAGAAAGCATTTCTTCGTCATGTGTGACCATTAAAGTCGCTAAGTTTAGGGTTTTAGATAGATTTCGAATTAATATCATAATATCTTTAGACCTTTTTGAATCTAAACTTGCAGTTGGTTCATCCGCAAAAAGAACTTTTGGTTTATGGACCATGGCACGAGCAATGGCAACACGCTGCTTTTCGCCACCTGATAAAGAAGATGGATAGGCATTTCTCCGGTGGTCCATTTCCACTAATTTCAGTAGTTTGTTCACTTCTTTTTTTTGTTCCTGTTTCTTAAGTTGCGATTCAGACACATCCAGCATGAGCATCAGTTGCTCTTCAACTGTCAGAAAAGGAACGAGATGTGCAAATTGAAAGACGAAACCAAATTTACTCGCGCGTATTTTCCGAACTCGCTCTGAATTCAAAGTAGTCAAATTCTCCCCTTCAAATATGATTTGCCCATCTGATGCAGGTTGAAGTCCAGCCGCTATAGTTAAGAGTGTGCTTTTACCAGAACCTGAAGCACCCATTAATGCGGTTATTTCTCCTTCTCTCAGGGAGAGATGAACTCCTTTTAGGATTTCTTCCTTCACTTCACCATTTATAAATGTTTTCCTAACTTCATCTATTGTAAGTATAGACATATTAACTCTCTCCTTGTTGAATGGCTTGTAATGGTTCGACTTTTTTTATTTGTATACCTGAAAGAGTAGCTCCAATAAATCCGATTATTAAGAAGATGATTGACAATTGAATGGTAGCTTCAGGGGTTAAATGAAAAGGCATTCCTTTAGGTGCCATCAAATTAAAAACTTGACTAATCACAATGGATATACAAAGTGCAATGATGGTTATAAAAACCATTTGGGTCCACATCATTTTAAACAAGACACTCGTTTTGACACCAATTGCTTTAAGGATTCCGTATAAACCTATTTTTTGAACGTTCATCATATAGAAAAAGATAGCAAATAACATTCCGCTAATCACAACTAAAAACCAAATAATCATATTCAAGGACATCTGTTCCGCTTTATAACTCGCAATGGTATTAAGGAACTCATTCTTCGAAAATGATTGTAAATCAGCTGCTACTTGTGTGGAATCATCTCCCGGTATGAAAAGTAATTGCATTTCGTTGACCTTGTACATTTCTTTATAGTCTTCTACACTGATATAGGCGACTGGTGCGTGACTGAATTTACTTTGGTCTACAAAACCTTTTACAATAAATTGGCCATTGTATTGATTATTCGTTAAAATTTCCCCAATTTTTATACCCTCATCTTCCATAGAACGGTCTAGTATGATTTCTCCTTTATTCACATTTTGAAAAAACTCTGAGTGGGTCGAAGTAACAAAGGCAATGCTTCGTTGCTTCTCCTCATAATCATTTAAAAACCCCATTTGAATTGAAAAAGCTACAGCATCACTTTGTTTGTTTAATATTTCATCTTGGGTCCTGCTATGAATTCTTGACAGGTTGTAAGTTTCGTTTGCATCTTTAGTCATATAAAACTGTCCGTTTGGTAGATTTTTAATTAATGCAGCATTGTCTTGAGATAATCCATTTGCTAAGCCTGATATTATAAATGTTAATAAACTAACAAGAAAAACAATTGAGCCTAAAATCAAAAATCTTATTTTACTTTTCTTTATTTCTTTCCAAGCAATGTTCATCTTAATTCCCCCAATCTCTTTTTGACATCCTTAGTTTATAATGGGTATGTGAACAGAAGATGAACAGAAAATTATATTATGTATTTGTGAATTATTTTCTATAGAGTGTAGTTGTTGTATTAAATGAGGTCATCTAGAGGTCTTTTATAATAAAAAATACACCACTATATGAATAGTGATGTACCATATATAATAT
>NZ_JBALMU010000051.1:0-16498 GCF_036962285.1 Bacillus sp. JJ634 | reverse complement strand
TATTCAAATATTTGAATATGTTGATTTTATATTCATAAAGAAATGGAGAATCATATGCAGCAATTTAAAACAGAATTTTTTAAAGCGTTAGCACATCCGTTACGCATTCAAATCCTTGAATTATTAACGGAAGGAGATAAAAGTGTTAATGAAATTCAAAGTAGTTTGGGAAGTGAAGGCTCAGCGGTTTCACAACAGTTAAGTGTTCTTCGAGCAAAAAATATTGTTGTAGGTACGAAGGATGGAAAAAAGGTCATTTATTCGCTTCGTGATCCAAAAATTGCTGATTTACTCGCTATCGCTAAAGAAATTTATAATAATCATTTAATTGATACCATTTCAATATTGGAAAACGAACTGGATGAGACAGAAAAGAGTGAACAATAAAACTATTGAACAGAAAAGAAGGGGCATACTGTGAGAACTAAATTTTCAGGGAGATTTCAAGGCTATTCATCAGTCGATTTTCAAAAAGATATCCTCTCAGGTATAACTGTTGGCGTTATTGCTATTCCACTCGCTATGGCTTTTGCCATTGCTTCTGGAGTGAATCCAGAGTATGGAATTTATACAACCATTATTGCTGGGATTCTCATTTCTCTACTCGGTGGTTCCAAATACCAAATTGGCGGACCAACCGGAGCTTTTGTCCCTATTTTATTAGGCATTGTTCTTGCCTATGGTTATGCAGACTTGCTATTAGCTGGATTATTAGCAGGGATCATGCTATGTCTCATGGGTATTTTTAAGCTCGGTACATTAATCAAATATATCCCGCTCCCCGTTACAATTGGTTTTACTGCAGGAATTGCAGTGATTATTTTCACTGGGCAAATCGCCAACTTTCTAGGACTAACAGGCATTGAAAAGCATGAGCAGTTTATCGCAAATATGAAAGAAATTATCCTTCATGTAGATACCATAAATGTCTATAGCATTATAACAGCACTCATCTGTCTAGCTGTGATTCTAGGCACAGCCAAATTTCTACCAAAAGTACCGAACTCTTTAGCCGGATTAATTGTTTCGAGTATCGTTGCGTCTATCTTCTTTGCTGAACAAGTTCCGACGATTGGAACCGTTTATGGAGGCATTCCTAATGCACTTCCACAATTTGAAATGCTCGATATAACTTGGGAAAGAATTGAACGATTGCTTGCCCCCGCTTTTGTCATTGCTGCCTTAGGGGCTATTGAATCTCTACTGTCAGCTGTTGTCGCTGATGGCATGACGAACAGTAAGCATAATAGTAATCGTGAACTAATCGGGCAAGGAGTTGCCAATATTGTCACGCCTTTTTTCGGGGGTATTCCGGCTACCGGAGCCATCGCCCGAACAGCTACGAATATTAAAAGCGGTGCCGTCTCTCCGATGTCTGGCATCATTCATGGCGTCTTTGTTTTATTCACTTTGTTATTGCTTGCTCCGTATGCTTCGGCTATTCCTTTGGCAAGCATGGCTCCTGTTTTAATGATTGTCGCTTGGAACATGAGTGAACGAAAACATTTCGCTCACTTACTTAAACAGAAAACCGGAGATTCTCTTGTTCTCCTTTTAACTTTTCTCTTAACTGTATTTACAAGCTTAACTGTAGCTGTTGAAGTAGGCCTTATTTTAGCCATCCTATTATTTGTCAACCAAATGAGCAAACAGCTTGTAACAGAAAAAGTATTGCCAGATCATCATAATAAGCAAAGTAAAGTGTTGCCTCATGTTGTAAATGATCAGCATGATTGTCCACAAGTGAGTATTTATACAATCGAAGGACCTCTCTTTTTTGGAGCAGCGCAAACGTTTGAAAAAAACATACTGAACACACTGCAAGGGAAACCACGAGTGTTAATTTTACGGCTTAGTAAAGTACCATTTATGGATACAACTGGAGAAGCTACTTTCCGAAACATCGTAAAAGAGATTCATAATTCTGGAGGAACTGTACTAGTTTCAGGGGCTACATCAACGTTAAAAGAAACGTTGCAAAAAAATAAATTACTAGAGGAAATTGGAGAAGAGTATTTCTTCAAACATACCGGAGAAGCTATTAACTATGCACTAACCCAATTAAACACGAACCAATGCATAGGCTGCCATCATTTCGCATTTCGAGAATGCAAACATCTTTCTCAACCTTCATGTTTAAACAATAAAACATATAACTAAAGAGAAGGTGAATTCGCTCACCTTCTCTTTCTACATCTAACAAAGTCTAAAATAGAAGAATCTAACCAAATATTTTCAGTGAAATTATTAGATTATATATCATATGAAATTAATAAAATTAATTAGAAGAATTCATGATAAAGAGCGTGAACCGCTTTGTCCTCTGACTCCCCTTTAACCGCAAACATCATGCTTACTTCTGATGAACCTTGGTTAATCATTTCAATATTAACCTTTGCATCAGCAAGTGCTTTAGCTGCTCTTGCTGTTGTCCCTACATTATGACGCATACCTTCCCCAACAACCATAATAAGAGCAAGATTATGTTCAACAATCACTTCGTCTGCATGAAGTTCTTCTGTTAAGCGTTTTACAATTTTCTCTTCCGTTTCTGTGTTCATTTGATCTTGGCGCAAGATTAGTGTTACATCATCAATCCCAGATGGAATATGCTCATATGCTACACCGTACTCTTCCAAAATAGACAGCATTTTACGACCAAAACCAACTTCACGGTTCATTAAATATTTGCTGATATAAATGCTGCAAAATCCTTTGTCACTCGCAATTCCAATAACAGGCCCATTTGTATTGTTTCGTTTATTCACAATAAGTGTTCCTGGTGCTGTAGGATTATTCGTATTGCGAATGTTTACCGGAATACCTGCACGAAATGCTGGAATTAATGCTTCATCATGTAAAACAGTAAAACCTGCATAAGACAACTCACGCATTTCGCGATATGTAATCTCGCGAATTTCCTTAGGATTAGACACTACATTTGGATTCACGGAATAAACCGCATCAACATCTGTAAAATTCTCATAGAAATCTGCTTTAACAGCTGCAGCTAAGATTGAACCGGTAATATCTGAACCACTGCGTGAGAACGTTAATACATCTCCATCCTCTGTGTATCCAAAAAATCCAGGGAACACAACAATTCCTTTTCTATCACGCAAAGCACTCAATCTTTCATAAGATTCAGGTAATACACTTGTATACCCCTCTTCATCCGTTACAATTAACCCAGCCTGCTTTGGACATACATATTCCGCTTCTACACCTTGGCTTTGGAAAAACGCGGCTACAAGCTTCGCATTATTATCTTCACCACTTGCTTTCAGTGCATCAATATAACGCTTCTCATCGCTTTGATTTGCGTGTACTAAAGCTAAAAGATCTTGACGAATTGTCGCGATAATATCTGAAGGAATGCTTAATTCCTCAGCAATACTTGCATAACGTGCGATGATTTCTTCAATCAACTCTTCACTTTTTTCATTGCGTAATTGACGCTCTGCAGTAGCGATTAATAAATCAGTTACTTTTATATCATCAGAATTTCTTTTACCAGGAGCTGAAACAACAACAATTTTCCGTTCAGAATCAGAGATTACTATATTAAACACTTTTTTTAATTGCTCACCAGAAGCTAATGAACTGCCACCAAATTTAATAACTTTCATCACGACATCCCCTATTGTTAGAAATATTCAGTAAAAATTCTTCTATTATTATCACTTGTTTTCCTCAAACAATCAAGCACAAATTCTATTTATCGCGAACATTTGTATTTTCAGAGTGGACTCCTGGTAAAAAACTAAAAATATATACGTTCTTACTTTACACTTCAAATATAAACCATCCTAAAAATCTCCTAAATCCTCTGTACACAGACCCTGATATGAAATGTGTCAGCCTAGAAATCCATTTCAATTTTCAGCTCATACATCTGAAACTAAACTGAAAAAAACAACTGCCTAAGCAATTGTCTTTTTCATTCTATTAACTCTTTAGCGATTATCCACTTTCTCTGGATATAAATCATGGTTCATCAAGCGATGCTCCGCCATTTTTTCATATTTTGTACCAGGTTTTCCATAGTTCGTATATGGATCAATCGAAATCCCGCCACGCGGCGTGAATTTCCCCCATACTTCAATATAACGCGGATCCATTAATTCAATTAAATCATTCATAATAATATTTATGCAGTCTTCATGGAAATCTCCATGATTACGAAAACTGAATAAATACAGCTTTAACGATTTACTTTCCACCATTTTCACATCAGGAATATAGCTAATGTAAATGGTTGCAAAGTCTGGTTGTCCCGTCATTGGACATAGGCTCGTAAATTCTGGACAATTAAATTTAACGAAATAATCTCGACTTATATGCTTATTATCAAATGTCTCCAGCACATCTGGAGTATATTCAAATAAATACTTTGTCCCTTGATTCCCAAGTAACGTAATATCCTGCAGCTCACTTTCTAATCTTCCAGCCATTCAAAAAATCCTCCTCAGTATTTATGCTCTTACAACGATGCCCATAAAGGCTATAAACCGGTCTGTGTTAAACAAACGGTATTATCAATTAATCCTATCGTTTAACACAGACATAAACAAAAAACCATATCCCCTCTAAGATATGGTTGATTAGTGTCCTCATTCAAGCCATAGTTTTTTATAGAGGGTTGTTGCTATGAACCTCTTCCGTTATAACGGAACGTGTCTATAGAAATGTAATCCCTATTAAGAATAGGGAAATTAAATAAATATGTCAATATAACTTTTCAACCCTTACAAATTTTTATTGCTGTAGTGTTTTTTTGAGCGTAAAATTAAAAACATCTTCATCCTTATATGAAAGAAGCGATCTCATTATGTGGATTTTTGCCGCACTCGTCACGAGTTTATGTTTTGGAATTAATAACAGTATTTTTAAATGGAGCAATGGAAAAGGACTTTCTAAAATCCATATCCAGTTTTTCTTCTACTTAGTTGCCTTTATATGCACATTTAGTTATAGTATGGCTACCAGCAGTTCAAATTTCCATATACTAACTCTTTTAATTGGTGCTTTAATTGGCATTCTAAATACGAACGGAAATATTCAATTATCACGGGCTTTCGAAAAAGGACCAGCCAGTTTAACAGCACCATTAGTAGCAGCAAATGCTATATTTCCAATCCTCTGTTCTGCTCTTATCTTCCGTGAGCATATTTCATCTACTCAATGGATTGGTATATTTTTCATGATGATAGCAGTAGTCGTAATTCAATATACGCCTAATGCCAAAGGACAGCATCGCTATTTCGTTTGGATTATGCATGTATGCTTTGCTATTTTTTCATTTGGAACACTAGGCATTCTAATGCAAACGTCTACACACTTACAGTTTCAACCACTGGACGTACTCATCGCCATGTATGGAGGCGGCAGCATTTATTTATTGATTACGCTTATTTTCAAACGTGAGAAAGTACAAGCATCTGAACTTCGAATCGGAACAGCTGTTGGTTTATTAAGCATTGTCGGATATGGGTGTTACTTCTATGCATTAAGTACAGGGATTGCAAGTATTATCTTTCCAATTGTTAGTCTAAATTGTTTATTTGTTGTTTTTGCTGGCTGTTATTTGTTTCAAGAAAAATTAAAAGTCTATCAAATGAGTGGTATTTTCATTGCAATCATTGGAATTATTTTAACAAAAATTTAAGGAATATATAATCCGGAAGCAAATAAGCAGCAGATGCTTTCGGATTTCCCTCTTGAAAGCCACGTTTTTTACATTTTTTACAAAATATTTTATTGACAAATTATCTAAAATATCAGATAATTAAAAAAATAATTAATACCCCCAATATTAAAACCACTCGAAAATTGCGAGAAAAACGGAGTATACCTCTCTTACATCCAAACTAATTCTAGAAAGGAAGATGACAATGATTAAAGTTACAGTTACAGTTGATTTCCAAGGAAGAACTTACCAAACAAATGTATTAGCAACAAGAGATACAGCTCCAGAAGAAATCCATCAATTAGCTCTTTCTCAAGTAAAAAAACAATGGAAAAACTAAGAAGCAGGAAGCCCTACATCCTGCTTCTTTTTTATGAATATATATCTTCTATAACACTAGTATTTCACAACTTTAAACGACCTAAAAATACGTCTGTTTTATCGGGATCAAATGGTGTTGATTGGTACTACACAAACCCCTGCTGAAAATTAGTTTCGCCTTTTAAAAGTCTTAAATTCAAAAGAGAATGAACTTCTTTTAATCACAAATGGTTTTGATTTGAATACCGAGAATGTACAAGATTACACTAGACAATTGAACTGTTTAGGGAATGTTACGAGCTAATATCAAAGGACTAACCTATAACACGTTTTCATTTTTTAACTTCTGTAACGTAATTAAGAATTGAGTTCTTTGTTCACTCTGACTTTGCACCTTAATTTTGCCACCTTCCTGGGTATCAACTAACCCACAACAATTTCCAGTCCTAATTCCAGCCCATCCAAAAATTCAGCCGATTTTATATGTAGCCACTTCAAACTATTGACCGTATGATCCGTCAACACGGCTTGCTACCGCATGAAAAAGGCTGAGGGCATAAGAGATTCACCCTTGAGCAATTGCTACTCATGGCAGCCCTCTAGAACATAAGAAAAAGACTCAGAATAAGATTATGAGCCAGAAATAAAAAGAAGAGTATCAAATTTGACACTCTTCTTTTATATATTATTACATATCCCAAATGAACAGTAATAGTGTACCTAATATCGTTACTATAGCAAAGAATACCATATAGATAACGTTAGTGTAAATTGTAGCCTTATCTTCAGATTCTCCAGCATGCATAAACATTACTAATTGAACGCCAGCTTGCATGAAAGCAGTTATTAGCAGAATAGCCATTGCTGTTGTATAAGAAAGGTCATAAACAACAACAGACATAGCAACTACTGTAAGGACCAACGAGAAAATAAATCCCATTACATGGTGCTTAGGAAATAACTGTGCCATATTACATCATTCCTTTCAAGTAGACGAAGCTGAAGATGAAGATCCAAACTACGTCTAAGAAGTGCCAGTACAATGAAAAGATGAACGCTTTATTAGCTGTGTGTGGAGTTAATCCATGTTTCGCCACTTGGATAATGATGAATAATCCCCAGAAGAAACCAAGCGATACGTGAGCACCATGTGTTCCTAATGTTGAAAATAGGATTGATAAGTACCCACTTGTTTGGATTGTTGCTCCTTCATGAACGAATGTGAAAAACTCTTTAATTTCTACTCCTAAGAATACAAGTCCAAGAGCTAATGTGATACCAAGGAATGTTAGCATTGCCTTTTTATTGCCAAGTCGCATAGCATTAACTGCTAATCCAATGGTAAAACTACTTGTTAACAGAGCGAATGTGTTAATTAATACTGGTGTCATCTCGAAAATTTCCGTACCAGGACCGTTACCTGTACGGCCCTGATATGCAAAGTAAGTCGCGAAAAGTGTTGCAAAAAGCGAAATTTCGGCAGCTAAGAAAATCCAAAAACCTAAAATCTTCAAACGATTTTCTTCTGTACTATATTCAAGTGGAAGCGAGTTATCTATTTTCATTTGTTAGCACCTCGCAATCTTTCTTCTGTTTCTTCAATTTCTTTTACGTGAATATGATATCCGTGATCATGGTTAGCTTCAAATGAACGGTAAGCCATACAAACAAAGACTCCGATTAGGGAAATAATTGCTAAAGGAATCATATCAAATACTAAAGAGAACGCACCAATAAAGAAGATGACACACATGATAAACGGTAAACCGCTGTTATTTGGCATATGAATCTCTTCCACTTTATCTGGGAATAAGTTATAACCCTTTTTCTTAGCATCCCAGAATGCTTGTGACGATTTAACACGTGGTAGTGTTGCAAAGTTATATACAGGTACTGGACTAGGAATTGCCCATTCAAGAGAACGTGCATTCCATGGATCTGAACCAATATTTCTTGGCATATAACGAGTACTCCAATAGATGTTGTATACAAGTACAAGGAAACCAAGAAGTAATCCAATTGCTCCAATAGAAGCAACCAAGTTTAATGGACCGAAACCAGTTTCTTCAGAGTATGTGTACATACGACGTGCTTGACCATCTAACCCTGTAATAAACATCGGGAAGAATGTTACGTTAAAGAAGATGGCTATTAACCAGAATGAAACTTTTCC
This sequence comes from Bacillus sp. JJ634, assembly GCF_036962285.1. NCBI lineage: Bacteria > Bacillati > Bacillota > Bacilli > Caryophanales > Bacillaceae > Bacillus > Bacillus sp. JJ634. The sequence goes on along the minus strand of NZ_JBALMU010000051.1, from coordinate 8,315 downwards.
GATTTTTTCGTTCAGCATAAAACCAAACATTTTTGGCCACCAGTAAATTAAAGCAGCAATAAATGCATATACTACACCAGGAATAATTGTGTAATGGAAGTGAGCAACTAAGAACATCGTATTATGATATTGGAAGTCGGCACTTGCCATCGCAAGCATAACCCCTGTAACCCCACCGATTAAGAAAGTTGGGATAAATGCTAAAGACCAAAGCATTGGCGTTGTAAACTCAATTTTACCTTTTCGAAGCGTTGCTAACCAGTTAAAGATTTTAATACCTGTCGGAACGGCAATTGCCATTGTTGCAATAGAGAAAATACTATTTGCTAATACTCCTTGACCCATTGTATAGAAATGGTGAGCCCATACAACTAGAGAAAGAATAGTAATAGCGACCATTGAAGCAACCATTGATTTATAACCATATAGGTTACGACGTGCAAATGTCGAGATAATTTCACTATAGATACCAAATGCAGGTAGGATTAAGATATATACTTCAGGATGTCCCCAAACCCAGAACAAGTTTGCCCACATCATATCCATACCGCCATTACCAATTGTGAAGAATTGTGTACCGAACATACGGTCCATTGCTCCGAATGCAAGTGCTACTGCAAATAAAGGGAACACCGCTATGATTAGCACGTTAGTAACTAACATAGCCCATGTGAACATTGGCAGTTGCATTAATTTCAAGCCAGGAGCTCTCATTCTAAAAATGGTAGTCAAGAAGTTAATACCTGTCATTAATGTACCGAGACCTGAAAGCTGAAGCGACATCATATAATAATTTGTACCCACTGATGGACTAAATTCTTCACTAGCTAGCGGGAAGTAAGATGTCCAACCAGCATCAGGAGCACCACCTACTACGAAAGCGATGTTGAATAACATCGCACCCATGAAGAACAACCAAAAGCTGATTGCATTCAATCGTGGGAACGCAACGTCACGTGCACCAATTTGTAGTGGAGTAACGATATTCATTAAACCAAATAAGAACGGCATCGCCATAAACATGATCATAATAACACCATGTGCTGAGAATACCTCATTGTAGTGCTGAGAATCTAAGATTGTATTATCAGGAATGGCAAGCTGAGCACGTAACATAACGGCATCAACAAGACCACGTACAAGCATGACTAAAGCAGCTAGGATATACATAATCCCGATACGCTTATGATCGACGGTTGTAATCCATTCACGCCATAAGTAACCCCATTTTTTAAAATAGGTTAAGCCGGCAACAATAGCGAGACTAGTAAGAGCAATCGCTACCATCGATGCATAGATGGCAAAACTTGGATGCGGTACGGCAAATCTTTCAAAGAACTCCATACTCATACTTTTTTAACTCCTTTCGGAAAGTTATTCTTTCAACTTAATGTTTTAGAAATGATTAGTGATTACTGTGATCACTGTGATTCTCTTCTGTGTGATTTTCTTCCTCCAAATCAGACTCTTCGCCTGATTTACCATGATTACCATGTTCCGGAGCTGGACTAAATTCTAAATGCGTTCCAGTGAACGTTTGTCGACCAACATACTCTGTTTTTAATAATTCATCGAATTTTTCTTCAGTAAGTGGCTCTGATTTAGCTTTAGCCTCTTCTACCCATTCTTCAAATTCAGCAGGAGAAACTGCTTGCACATCAAATAATTGGTGAGCAGAACCTTTACCACTAAAGTTTGAATTTCGTCCCCACATTTCTCCTGGTTCATCCGCTAACAAGTGAAGCGTAGTTACCATGTCGGCCATTGCATACTTTTGCCCACCAAGCTGCGGAATCCAGAAGCTTGAGATTGGTCCATAAGAATAAAGTTTGAACTCAAGCGGACGGTCTGTCGGAACATACACGTAGTTTACTGTTTCAATATTTTCTTCCGGATAACTAAAATGCCACTTCCAGTTAGATGATGAAGCATAAATAACTAGAGGTTCTTTGTTTTCATATCCTTTCGGCGTTGCCTCAACGTCCTCCAGTGAAACTACAGTAACAACGGATAGGAAAGCAACAATGATTATTGGAATTGCTGTCCAAATTGTTTCAACAACTGCACTTCCTTCAATGTGAGGAGGTTCATAATCTTTGCTTTGTTTAGAAGCACGATATTTTACTAACATATAAATAAAAGCAGCAGTTACAACAACACAGATAGCAAGCATTATCCAAATTGTAAGAATAATAGTGTCTGAGAGTGTTGCCGCCTGAGGACCTTTTGGATCGAAGACAGCTAATGGATTTTCGCAGCCAGTAAGCACAGTGGCAATAGCGAAAATAAGAGCTAATAAAGTCCATTTCATTTTCATAAAGATTCCCCTTTCTTTTTTTTTAGAAGTTGTGTTGAAAATAATTGATAACGCTATCATGTTTACAATTACATTCTTATATTAGTATCATTAAGAAAAAAAAACAATGGAAAGTGATATATGTCACAAAATGTTCATGAAGGGTTATACAATAAATGGAATCTCCGATTTTTAATAACATCTTGTGAAAAAGGGGAATATAATAATTTATTAATCTGTTTTCGTTTTCTCTAAACTATAAAGAGATATCAATCGCTTATCGAAAACAATCGTTGAGGAAATCTCTGTTAAAAATATATCAGTATAGTAACATTCAAACAGAAGCATATCGAAAAAGAGTTATATCATAGAAAAAACAGGAATCAATTTTGATTCCTGTTTTTATAATATAATTTTATTTTAAATCCTTATAAATAAAAAGTGCCTGGGTCGACTTTCTAATGAACGGCTCCTTGTAAAAAAATTCACCATACAAATTATGTATTAAGATAAAACTTTTTAGCATGTACATCGTTACTCAAATGATTTCATTAATCAGGAAAGCATTATGAAAACCTTCCGCCTCATTTACTATATTTGGTGCAAATATTAGAGCTGTTTTTATCTTTATTGTTCTTTCTTCTATTTCAATATGAAAGAAATTGAAGAAGGAACAATAAAGATTGCAAGGTGCCAACTCACGAAAATAGATAACTCGCTGCCACTTGAATATAGTACAGAAGTAAATCTCCTTACAATTTTAGGATTTTGGATTTTCCTTACTGCGGAAGTTACGCTTTTCGCTACGTATTTCCTTTTACACGCCCATACTGATGACAGGCCCTACTGAAGTAAAGATTTTTGAAATCACTCCATTTTAATTGAAACATTTGTGCTTTTAACAAGTAGTTTTACCATTGGATTAGCAATTGATGCACTGTGTCTTAGTAATAAAAAGCATCGATTGCTTTTAGATGGTGGATTCCTTGCTGTAGAGATTTATGAATTTATGCACTATGCACATATCGGTGCTGGTATTCAAACAAGTGTATTCACATCGATTCTTTTAACAACATTAGGAACATCTTTCTTTTACAGTTGCAATGATTGTTCTACTGGCAACAGCGTTTGTCCAAATTGGTTTCCAAGTAGTCCTGTTCATTATGCTGGAGAATCTGATGATAAAGAATCCATTTATACACCTGTTTAGTATTCCGTATTCCTTGCAGTCCTTACTTTGTATAGTATAGGTTTATGAACTCCTAAAAGTATAAGTTAGATGTAGAAAGAAAAGTATCAATTTGATACTCTTCTTTTTCTTTTGAACATAACAACATTAGATGCGTTAGATTTAATTGGGACGACCTTCTCCCCTTTGTCCGTATTTGAAACCAGCTCTTCCGTTAAAATGAAAAATAAACCAACCATAAATATGAGTGTCGCGCTAATAGTAATTGTTAGCCCTATGAACGATAACATGTAGTTCCATTTGTAACCGTTTACAATAAAACTTACAATCAGGATACCTAAACCAATGACATTAGCAGTTCCACATACCCATTTTAAAGGGTTCAATATTTCTAAATTGGTTTTCATTTAGCTCAGCTCCTTTGCTTTTATTTTAATATATTTCACAAAATTGTCAAATATTTCTATAAAATTTTAACAAAAAACTTGACAAAAATATTTTGTCATTATTTTATTAAAATATTCTATGCACTATAGATTAAAAGTTCCACTAAACGAAAAGATCAATAATAGAGTAAAATCTCATCTATTAATGGTCTTTACTCCTTATTAATTCGCGATACACGAAAAAGAGTGCCTCAAAGATTGTTATTACAACATCTTTTTAAGGCACTCTTTTCCTTCATCATCTTTATAAACTTTTTAAGGCAGCCGAAAATCTTTTAATCCCTTCATGAATGCATGTTTCATTCTCTCTAGCAAAAGTAAATCGCACATATCCTTTTTTCGACCCTAAAGTAGAACCTGGAACATGGATGACCCCTCTTTTTATCGCTTCCTCCAGCAGCTTTTTCTCATTCAACGTTTCATTTATCTTGCACCATAAATGAATGCCGCCTTGTGGAATATGAAACTCAACCTGCTTATTCAAGTATTGATGCAGACTTGAAACCATTTGATTTCTTCTTTTTTCTAGCTGCTCTCTTAAATAAGCAATATGAGAATGAAAATAAGGAGAACTAAGAAAGTCATTTGCCACCCACTGATTAAAAATTCCATGTCCAAAATCAATTTGTTGTTTAGCATCCGATAGTCTTTCGATGACAGACTTCGGGCCAATAATCCAACCAATTCGCAAACCAGAAGCAACGATTTTGGATAATGAACTAATATATAAAACATTTCCATAGTCATCCATTGATTTTAGCGTAGCAATTTCTTCTCCATTAAATGCTGTTAAACTATAAGGATCATCTTCAATAACAGGGATTCCATGCTCAGACGAAATCTCTAATATCCTTCTACGTCGCTCAATAGAAAGCAGCGTTCCTGTAGGATTTTGAAAAGCAGGATTTAAAAAAATCATACGAATTTTTCGCTTTTTAAGAAGAGATAACAAATCATCCGGATCGATTCCTTCCTGATTCACAGGCAACGGATACGTTCGTATGCCAGCTGATTGAAAAATAGGAAGACTATATGAATAAGAAGGGTCCTCAAGGGCAACAGCATCCCCTGGTTTCAGTAAACATTGCACGACGAGATGCAGGGCCTGTTGGGCACCAGAAGTAATCATAATAGAAGATGAATCTGTATGAATGCTTCTATATTGTTTTACATGAGAGACAATCGTTTCCCTTAAATATGCGTTTCCTTGTGGGTGGTCATAACCAAGGCTCCCAACAAATGATCTGCCGGAAAGGATTTCTCTTAGAGAATCAACGGGAAACAAATCTTCTGATAGTTCTCCGCTAGATAAATTAATTAAGTTATCGTCGACCATTTCTTTACGAATTCTTTGTATGAGCGGTAAGTTGGGCAAAAATGAACCAGATTCAATATAGGTGTTCCAACTGGGAATACGCCTTCTAGTCATTCCCCAAATATCCTTACTAATAGTCGTTCCGCTTCCTTTTTTCCGTTCAATTAATCCGTTAGCCTCGAGTTCATCATAAGCCGCTACTACTGTACTTCGGTTTACTTTTAACTCACTGGCTAAAGAGCGTTCTGAAGGTAATGGAGTATCTGCCGGAAAGGTTCCATCAGCGATTCCATGTTCAATATATTCGGCAATTTGTTTATAAAGAGCTTTTTTAGAATTTCGATTCAGCTTCCAATCCACAATCTATATTCCTTTAGTTTCCATTATGATTTTGAACATCCTTTTCTTTCTTTTTATTAGATCTCCATTCAAGGTTTTGAGCTACCCCGCCTAGGGATACGATTGAAATAATGACAACTAAAGTGTTATTTAACCAATTTGGCATATTTTTTTTCATCAACGTTCCTCCTCCAATACATCTATATCACTTTTTTATAAAGGCTTATTAACCTTGTACATCTATTCTATCTTTATTTATAATATATATTTTAATAAATGGGACCATCCAATCATAGCATGTTTTCCCCATCCACTTAAACAAACTGATAATATTCACTAAATTGTCATTTCACCTCCCTATTTATGCCTCATAACCAAACAAAAAAAGCCCCCAAAAATCAAGGGACTAAGCCATGTTCATTGTTTCTTTCCAATCTATTTTCTTCAAAATATTTCTTCTCAAACCAAGGGCTTATGTTACCTCTCTATACCCACCCCATGAAACGAACGATTTGAGTAATTAAAAACGTAACTAAAAGCGCAATCCCTGTTGGAATCATAAAAGACCAAAATGTCCATTTTATACTTTTTGTTTCTTTATAAATATTAACTAATGTCGTTCCACATGGGTAATGTAGCAATGAAAACAACATCATATTAAGAGCTGTTAACCAAGTCCAACCGTTATTCAAAAAAATCTGCTTTAGATCTTCAATACCCTCTACATCAATTAATGCACCTGTTGATAAGTACCCCATCAATAATATGGGTAATACGATTTCATTTGCTGGAAGCCCAATTAAAAATGCCATTAGTATATAGCCATCTAATCCAATTATTTGTCCTAACGGATCTAAAAAGTTCACAATATGCAATAAGATACTCGTATCCCCTACCTGAATATTAGCTAAAACCCAAGTCAAAATTCCTGCAGGAGCTGCAACTTTTATTGCACGCTTAAGAACAGATAAAGATTTAGTTAAAGAGGATCTAATGACCGTATCAACGAATTTTGGTTTTCTATAAGGCGGCAGTTCTAACGTATAATGAGTAGGAACACCCTTTAGCGCTGTTTTAGACAGTACCCACGAAACAAGAAACGTTATTATAATGCCGAACATTACAATGCCAACGATGACTGACGTTGTAACCAAAGACTTCATTCCGCCTGTAAAGCCTGCGGCCATAAATAGAGAAGCTAAAACAATTAGTGTGCCCCACCGACCATTACAAGGGACAAAATTATTGGTCAGAATAGCTAACATCCGTTCACGAGGGGACTCAATAATGCGTGAAGACATAACTGCAGCTGCATTACATCCGAACCCCATAGCCATTGTTAATGATTGCTTTCCATGCGCCCCAACAGTTTTAAATAATCGGTCCATGTTAAAAGCAACTCGAGGCAGGTAGCCATAATTCTCAAGAAGTGCAAAAGTAGGGAAAAATATGGCCATCGGCGGAAGCATCACACTAATCACCCAACTCGTTCCCCGATATAACCCTAAAACAAGAACTCCATGAAGCCAATCTGGAGCATGTAAAGTTGTAAACATTAAGGTTAAATATCCCTCAATCCATCCAAAGAAACTAGCTAACATAGAGGAAGGAATATTTGCCCCTGCAATCGTTAAATAAAAAACAACTCCTAACATAATGAGCATAATCGGAAAGCCCCAAATGGGCGATGTAAAAATAGCATCTAATTTTTCTGTTCTTTGATCATGTTTTGTTTTTGTAAAACTAACTCCTTCTTTAATCAATTCATTGCTTTTTTTATAAAGTTGTTCAACAATTTGATCACGAACATTAGAAGAAGAAAGCTGCTCAGCCTGATAGAATAGTTCTTGTACTTCATTTTGCTTGTATGCAGATTGTGCTCCCACCCTGTTATCCCTCCATTATTGTAATCTTCTGTTGAATTTGCTGTAGAAGGTTTCTATCTCCATCTAACAATCTTAAAGACAACCATCTTGCTGGAAACTTATTACCTGAAATCTTTTCGACGGTTGGCAATAATAATGCTATTTTTTTCTCTGTTTCTTCATCATAAGTCATTTGATAAGGCGTACATTGAATGGTCCCAGTTACAACTCGATCAATAGTATCAAGCAGCATCGGTATCCCAGATTTGTTTCTAGCGGATATTTTAATAACAGGAACTCCCAAGCGCTTCATCAATACTTTTTCATTAATTTTAATGCCCATTTTTTCTGCTTCATCAATTAAATTAATACAAATAATGAGACGGTCCGTAATCTCCATCACTTGTAAAGCTAGATTCATATTTCTTTCAAGAGCTGTAGCATCCAAGACCACCAAAGTTACATCGGGCTTCTCAAATACAATATAATCCCGGGCAATTTCTTCGTCCTTTGAATTTGAAAATAGAGAATAAGTTCCAGGCAAATCAATCATTTCATATTGGTTTGTCTTGAAAGTAAATGTACCAACCTTCAAATCCACAGTTTTTCCTGCCCAATTCCCAGTATGCTGTTTTAATCCAGTTAGCAGATTAAATAAGGTACTTTTCCCGGTGTTTGGATTACCTGCAAGGGCAATACGGAAGGATTTAGTCATGGGTTAATCAACTCCCCTTCGATTCTTAAACTCTCTTCTTTTCTTAAAGCTATAGAGGTTTGACTTACACGAAAAGCAATAGGATCTCCCAAAGGGCTTTTTCTAAGTACCTCAACGACAGCCCCCGGAACAAAACCTAAATCCAGCAGT
>NZ_JBALMU010000050.1:0-23258 GCF_036962285.1 Bacillus sp. JJ634 | reverse complement strand
GAGCAAGGCTCACTGGTGTTGATCTCGATGACTAAACGCCTTGCTCTGTATATTACTGTATGTATTTTGGATTCACTTGATACAGGGGAATTTAAGAGGTCATAAAGCACTTTTAAAAGTGCTATCAGTTTGATTTAATTTTCTGGTATTCATTCAATAAAATATCTAACTTTTGACTATACTTAATCGTATCAGAATGCGTAAGTCCTTTTGATATTCCAATAGTAATCATATGAGTTCTCAAATAACAAATGGATGTTTCCAGGTGTTTAAGAGATAAAGTTTTTGTATTCATGACTTACCTCCTGCTGATTTGTGACTAAAAACCAAAATTAAATAAATATTTAACATTATAAACTAATTATTACAAAAATGTAATGATATAATGAAAAAATTTTAGACTGTTTAACCTATGGAATCGACTGTTGATTAACAATATTTAATAAAAAATGAAAAAAGAGAAGAAGTTGAACGTATCCAGTGTGTCTTGTGTGTGAAAGTAGGTAGAGAAGAATATGGTTCGGCTACAGAAAAGCCGTGAAGGCTTATCAGGAGAGTAAGGGACTTGTTGTAGATGGCATTGTCGGTATTAAGACTTGGGACATACTGTTCTAAATAATTGTATAAAAACTGTTCAAGTTGTTATAATAGTGAAGCTTCTTTCTAGCGACGGATGCGACCCCTTCTCCATAATAGGAGAGGGGATTTTTAGTTTTTTATAAGAGGTACCATAATAATTTTTTATTTGTCTTCTTTTAAGTTGGCTTTTTCGTAAAAATTGTTGCTTTTAAAATATTAAGGTTAATGGTGAAGCTGATGAACCAGCATTTCCAGTTGGGCAGGGTAGACACTATGATGTTTACTTTTTTGATAATCCCACTAATTTAAATGGGAAGAAGTACAAAATGTTAGCCACTCATAAGAAAACCAAAGAGACTGTTCAACTTTATGAATGGGAGATTGACAATAACAAAAGTGGTGCGAAATTCTCCTTAGATAAACCAGGACTTTGGAAGAGCGATGTTTCTGTTGATGAAGAGCTATTAACCAGTTTTGCTGTAAAGGCAGAAAATTAGAGAATGAACGAAATGAACCCGTTCACCTTCGGAATTATGTTTGTGAGAGCAGAAGTAAAATAAAAATAAATTGTGTCATTAACCTATATGGAACATAGAATAAATTACCCCATTTAAGTACCTCCTTAAAACAAATAAGGAGTGATAGTATGTCTGGCGTTCGTAGAGATGATTGTTGTGATGGATTTGACAGAGGCTGTGGATTTGGTGGTGGATTTGCCTTTTTAGTTGTATTGTTTATTCTCTTAATTATCGTTGGAGCTAGTTTCTGCGGTGGATTTGGTGGCGGATATGCTGCTCCAGCCTATGGATATGGTGCATACTGTTAAAAATGAAAAGCTGCCCTTTTGGGCGGTCTTTTTATTTTTAAAGTCTTATTTTAGTTTAATAAAAACATGGACAAAAATGAGCATAAAAGGTTGCTGCCTTTTATGCTCATTTTTATGCGAGCGATGTATAGGATAAGCAAGAATGTTTTATTAGTTGTGCACTAAAGGTATGAGATCATATTGATGCGCTTGAACTGAGTTATAGCATAGAAATAGCTATTATGAGCACGATAATGAAAGAGCATTTTAAGTAATAAATAATAATTATTGGAGGCTTTTGTTTTATGACACAACTAAATCAACAGTTGTTATTGCCAGAAGTGGCTCAATCTGTTCAACAAGCTGTGAAACAAGCGCAATCTAGTACAAGCGAACAGCAAATGCAACAAGCACAACAAGCTGTCCAACAAGCGCATCAACAATTACAAAGTATTCAACCTTCTACTCTTCAGGAACAACAACAATTGGAACAATTGCAGCAAGATGTCCAAAAGGCCTATCAAAAGTTGCAACTAGAAAGTCAGCAATTACTTCAAGCGCAGCAATTGGTACAAACTGAAAATCAGCACTTACAGCAAGCGCAGCAACAACTAAAAAAAGAACAACAAGATGTTCAACAGGCACAACAAGAATTTCAACAGGCGCAAGCTATTGCAACGGCATATCAAAATAGCCATCAACAGTAAAATGAATGTTTTTAGGGATAAAGAGAGTGAACATTTAATGTATTAAATGCTCGCTCTTTTGTTTTGCCTATTAGGTAAAAGAGCATGCGCGGAAAATCAAATATGTGATTGTCGATGATAAGGGAGAAGGGTGGCGAATGGGACGGATTTCTTGAAAGAGGATTGTTAAATGGTACTGTGGACAACAGGCCAATTTTGGGCTTATTTGCTCGGCCCTGTAAAATGAGAGAGAAAGCACAGAGTGAACATTAGGACTAGCTAAGAAAGAGGCTAATTTTTTGTACCAAGGCTCATATGTGTCTTTTAAGTATTGTGAAATTATTGATATTATGACGCAATTTACTTGTCGACGAAAATCGACAAAAAATTTATGATAAGTAGAGTAATAATGTTATTACTTTAATTGCTTTCTTTTTTTTCATAAACGGTCAGTTTCTTTTTAGTACTGGCCGTCTTTTTTAGGAAATATCCTCAAGGAGTTTTTTATATGAAACAAATAGACATTGATAAATTATTGGAGGATACAGGTAATGCGGTCGGTGAAACTTGTTTTGTAAATCAAGAAAGAGTAGATATTGATCAACTGCTTGAGCAAACAACAGATTTGTAAGAAGCTTAGAAGTCTGTCAATAATTAGATTCAATGACGAAAAACACCTAAATGAGGTGTCTTTTTTATACTTTTTTAAGTTTGTATGGAATGATGATAATCTTCATTACCAATTATATGTTTGTAAATGATTCGTGTTATGTTAATGGGGGGTATTGATGTATTTCTACATAGAAGCCTGTATTATTCGAACTGTTGAAGCTTTAAGTGTCAGCGGTTTTTTATCTTTTACCAAATATATTGACATACGCTCTTCAATAGATTTTGATGTAATTATGTATTAAATAGAGGAGGTACACACAATGTCTCAAAAACATCAGCATGTTTTGCATATAGTAGATTTTGTCACAACGGGATTTAACACTATTTTTGTGAAAATAAAGGGTTATGATGCCATTTTAGAGAGAGAATTTGAAGGAGAAGTTAAATTTTTGGATGATAGGCCTTTTGGAGATATCATTCATCCTGAAAGGTCTCTATTATCTCCTGAATGTAGGCAATATGTTCAAGAGCGCTTATTGAACAAATATCATATAGGGGAATTTAATTAAAGCAGAATAACAATGCGTAACAGCTCAACATCATCGAGCGATAGGCAGATAAGTTGGATAATACAGATGTAGTTAAGTGAATAAGAAAGGATCTGCTTTAGAAAAGGCTATATCCTATATATTTTCAACTTGTTAAGTAGACATAAGAATATTATCTGTTGATTTTTGGCTCCGACTAGATGGGGTCGTGTCAGAAAATCAATTTGGGTGTATATAATTATAGAGGGATGATGACAAATAGGGCTAAGAATCATATCACCTTTCTTCCGTAATGTGCATAAAATAATGGTGCAGAACAAGTAAGTTGATTACGTCCTTTAAAAATGGACAAGTATGATATCATTGCTAATCTGACATCGCTTATTTAAGGGGAGAACGTAATGGTTAAAGACCTCTTAACGTTACTGGCCGGTTTTTTATCAGCTTTATTATTTTTCCTAAGTACGATTGGGATTAAATTGGACTGGTTTACTGAGGAAAGTATTAGTGCATTTATTTGGCTGCTATCAGCGTTTATCACATTAGTTGTTAATATGTATGCGGTATATAAAAACACATATGTGTTGACGAAAAAAGCAAGAATTCAAAAGGAAGAATTAGAGAAAAAAGGGTTAAAATAAAAAAAGCGCGAGTTGCGCTTTTATTGAATATGACGATATAATCCAATGACTTTTCCAAGAATAGTTACATCATGTAAAAGAATTGGTTCCATAGTGGAATTCTCAGGTTGCAATCGAATGTAGCTTTCCTCTTTAAAAAATCGCTTTACCGTAGCTTCATTTTCCTCTGTCATGGCTACGACAATATCCCCATTATTAGCTGTTTTTTGCTGTTTAACAATCACATAATCTCCGTCAAGAATACCTGCTTCAATCATGCTTTCACCCATAATTTCTAACATAAACACTTGTTCATCATGAGGAGCCATATTCGCTGGCAGAGGAAAATATTCTTCAATATTTTCGATTGCGGTAATAGGCAGGCCAGCTGTAACTTTTCCAAGAAGTGGAACATTAATAACGTTGCTTTGCGGGATTTGACTGTCTTTATCCAGATCAAGGATTTCAATAGCTCGTGGTTTTGTGGCATCACGTCTAATTAATCCTTTACTTTCTAAGCGTGATAAATGTCCGTGCACGGTTGAACTAGAAGCAAGACCAACTGCTTCGCCGATTTCTCTTACAGATGGTGGATATCCCTTTTTTTGGACTTCTTCTTTTATAAAATTAAGAATATCTTGTTGACGTTTGGATAGCTTTGTCATTTGAAACACCTCTTCTCCTCATCTTTTTTCTATAGTATACCATGATGTGTTATAGGGTACAAACATAAGTTCTAGATTAAATATTGACAGGAATATTTGTTCGCTTTATAATTCGAGTTAACAGAACAAACATTCGTGGCGGAGGGGTTTTCAATGAAGGCTTTTTATAAAAAGTATTTTTATACTATCGTGGTAGCAGGTGCTGTGTTTCTTTTATCAATCTTATTCTCTCTTACAATTCAAGAAGATTCTTCAGCACATTTTCAGCCCATTCTCATAGAGGAAGGCGATACATTATGGAGCATTGCTAATCGGTATGAAGAAAGTCATTTGACAAAAGCGGAATTCATTGATTGGATAGAAGAATATAATGAAGTACGTGCAGATGCTTTGCAGCCAGGTGAAACAATCATCATCCCTGTTACTCAGGATGAGCATATTCAAAGTATGGCAAGTGCTGAATAAAGGTAGGTAAGTTATGAAAGCAGTCATTTATTGTCGAGTCAGTACGGAAAAAGAATCTCAAACAACCTCTTTAACTAGACAAGAAGAAGAGCTTATCAAGTTAGCGAACAAACTAAGTATGGAAGTTGTTCATATTGTGAAAGAGCAAGCTAGTGGATATGAGCTGAATCGTGATGGCATTTTTCAAATGCTAGAATGGTTTAAAAACCAAGAAGCAGATACTTTACTTATTCAAGATGAGACAAGATTAGGCAGAGGAAATGCAAAAATCGCTCTTTTTCATCTTATTTTAAAGGAAGGTATTAAGATTTATACGTTAACACATGATGGTGAAATGGAATTGTCAGATGCAGATGCTATGGTCATTCAAATCGTAAGCATTGTAGAAGAGTATCAAAGAAAACTACATAATTTAAAAATTAAGCGTGGTATGATTCGAGCGGTCGAGAATGGGTATCGTCCGCAAAAAAACCTTTCAAATAGAGGGCAGGCTGGTGGAAGAGATCGTAAAGAAGTGCCGATTGAAGAGATTGTTCGATTGCGGGGCAATGGACTTACCTTTGCTGATATTGCGGCAACATTAAGAGGATTTGGCTATAACGTGTCAAAAGCAACCGTTCATCGGCGTTTTCTTGAATACGCGCAAACAAGTGAGGACAATGAATCAGAGAACTTGTAATTTTGCTTCTTTTTTAATACGATGTGAGTATCTGTTATATATAGAAGGAGCGAGAGCATGTTATCAAAAGAAAAATTAGCTCGTATTAATGAGCTATCTAAAAAATCTAAAGAAGTCGGCTTAACAATGGAAGAGGCAAAGGAGCAAACGAAGCTCCGGAGCGAATATTTAGAGACATTTCGACAATCTATGTCTAATACGTTGGAGCATATGACTGTTATTGATCCAGAAGGAAAAGACGTAACTCCACAAAAAATTAAAGATATTAAAGCAAAAAGAAGGTTACATTAAGTGAAAGAGAAAAAAGAATACACACTAGTTGTATTCTTTTTTTATGTAAAGTTCTCATGATTTTAGTTGTTATATTGGGAATGTCACTATAATATAAAGAAGTACATATAAGGAAAGGAAGTTTTAAAAATGTCAGAAAAAATCGATGCATTAGCCATCAATACGATTCGAACATTGTCGATTGATGCAATTGAAAAAGCTAATTCAGGTCATCCTGGTATGCCAATGGGAGCAGCGCCAATGGCGTATACATTATGGACTCAATTTATGAACCATAACCCAAAAAATCCAAACTGGTTTAACAGAGACCGCTTTGTACTTTCAGCAGGTCATGGTTCTATGCTTTTATATAGCTTACTTCATTTATCTGGATATGATCTATCATTAGATGATTTAAAGAATTTCCGTCAATGGGGAAGTAAAACACCAGGCCATCCAGAATACGGTCATACAGCTGGAGTAGATGCGACAACAGGTCCACTTGGACAAGGGATTGCGATGGCAGTTGGGATGGCAATGGCAGAACGTCATTTAGCTGAAACGTATAACCAAGATGGCTATAATGTAGTTGACCATTTTACATATAGTATTTGTGGCGATGGTGATTTAATGGAAGGTGTTTCAGCAGAAGCGGCTTCACTAGCTGGTCACTTAAAATTAGGTCGCTTAGTCGTGTTATATGATTCAAACGATATTTCATTAGATGGTGATTTAGATAAATCATTTAGTGAAAGTGTAGCGAAGCGTTTTGATGCATATGGTTGGCAGTATTTACGTGTCGAAGATGGCAATGATTTAGGTGAAATTGCGAAAGCGATTGAAGAAGCGAAAGCGGATGAGAATCGTCCGACATTAATTGAAGTGAAAACAGTTATCGGATATGGTTCACCAAACCGTTCTGGTAAATCATCTGTTCATGGTGCTCCACTAGGTGCAGATGAATTAAAATTAACAAAAGATGCTTACAAATGGACGTTTGAAAAAGATTTCCACGTTCCTAATGAAGTGTACAGCCACTTTACAGAAGCATGTGTACAAGCAGGAAGTCAAAAAGAGCAAGCGTGGACAGACTTATTTGCAAATTACAAAGAAGCATACCCAGAACTTGCTAGTCAATTAGAAGCTGCTATTAAAGGTGAGCTGCCTGCAGGTTGGGATCAAAACATTCCTGTATATGAGGAAGGTAAATCATTAGCAACACGTGCATCAAGTGGTGAAGTGTTGAATGCAATTGCGAAAAACGTGCCAAGCTTTATCGGCGGTTCAGCTGACTTGGCTGGTTCTAACAACACGACGATTAAAGGAGAAGCAGATCTTGTCCCTGGTGAATATAGCGGTCGTAATATCTGGTTCGGTGTCCGTGAATTCGCAATGGGTGCTGCTTTAAATGGAATGGCGTTACATGGCGGTGTGAAAGTATTTGGAGGAACATTCTTCGTATTCTCGGATTACTTACGTCCAGCAATTCGTCTAGCTGCTTTAATGAAGCTTCCAGTCACATACGTGTTTACTCACGATAGTATTGCAGTAGGAGAAGATGGTCCTACTCATGAACCAATCGAACAATTAGCTTCTTTACGTGCGATGCCAAACCTAGGTGTGATTCGTCCAGCTGATGGAAATGAAACAGCGGCAGCGTGGAAGCTAGCTCTTGAATCAGAAGATAAACCGACAGCTCTTGTATTAACTCGTCAAGGCCTGCCAACGTTGAAAAATACAGCTGAACTAGCTTTAGAAGGTGTATCTAAAGGGGCTTACATCGTATCTCCAGCGACAAAACAAGAAGCTGATGCATTATTACTTGCAACTGGTTCTGAAGTGAGCTTAGCTGTGGAAGCACAACAAGCTTTAGCATCAGAAGGTATTGATGTTGCCGTTGTCAGCATGCCATCTTGGGATCGTTTTGAAGCTCAAACGAAAGAATACAAACAAAGTGTTTTAAATCCTTCTATTAAAAAGCGTCTAGCGTTGGAAGTAGCTTCACCATTTGGTTGGGACCGCTACACAGGCGATGAAGGTGATATTTTAGCAATTAATCACTTCGGAGCATCTGCACCAGGCGGAAGAATTATGAAAGAATTTGGTTTTACAGTTGAAAATATCGTTTCTAGAGTTAAAACGTTAATTCAACAATAATAGAAGTCAAACTGACATCGCATTTTGTGATGTCAGTTTTTTTATCGTCAAAAAGTATGGAAGTAAGTGAAGTTTTAGAATGCTTTTTGAATTAACTAGATTTCTTTCGACAAAAGTTCTGATTTTTTTTTTCAATAAACAACATATCTTTTTAGGTATATCCTATATAATGGAAGTGGATTTTAATATGGCAAATAAATCTATTTTTAGATGGATATAAAAATATGATTTTTTCTATGATGTGTTATTAAAAATTAAGTGTGAGGAGGCGTTGGCTGAATGAGAACCTATCGAGTCTATTTAATAGAAGAGGAAGTTGCTCAGCTTTATTTTGGAAGAGAAAGGTCACTTTTCAATTTATTTTTGGAATATGTTCAGACAACGGGATCTTTACGAGATATTTTACACAAGCAAATTGAATATGTAACGAAAATAATTCCAAATGAGCAAGTGAAGAAAGTAATTGAACAACAAAAGAAGCAGAATTTTTGCTATCAAAATGGGGGATATTACTTAGAAAAGAATAATGGCAGGAGTTGTGCGACATT
Source organism: Bacillus sp. JJ634 (assembly GCF_036962285.1). Lineage (NCBI taxonomy): Bacteria > Bacillati > Bacillota > Bacilli > Caryophanales > Bacillaceae > Bacillus > Bacillus sp. JJ634. Next base: position 14,624 of record NZ_JBALMU010000050.1, on the reverse strand, counting down.
ATGGATTCATCGAGATTTTGTGGAGATTCAATCGAGCGGAGACTATGTAGCAGAAACGGCCTTTTTTGAATGCATTCGTAAATGTGGGCCTAGCTTCTTGGCTATTGATTTCGATCATGAGCGTTTTGGCTGGCTCAAGCCGATTAAGGAAAGAAAATTTGTCTAAATAGAGGACTTTTCGGCAGGGAATATTGTATAATAACCTTTGGTCTAGTACACTGATGTTAGACAACAAGAAGGAGGAAATAGTATGTGGTTATACATTCTAGTTGGCTTTCTAGCATTGCTTGCTGGTATTGCTCTAGGATTTTTCATCGCTCGTAAGTACATGATGGACTATTTGAAGAAAAATCCGCCAATTAATGAACAAATGTTAAAAATGATGATGATGCAAATGGGACAAAAACCATCGCAAAAGAAAATTAATCAAATGATGCAAGCAATGAATAAACAACAAGGTAAATAAAACCTTGCTACATATGGTTTTTAGCATTCTTTGATTGATAAAATAGGATGATTATGGGTAAATTTTCCTCTATTTGGTTGAGTTTTCATCGCCATTATACGTACATGTTGGTTAATCATTCTAATAATTGATATAAGACCACTTTTTTGTTGAAAGATTAAGCAGAAAGGTGGTCTTTTTCGTGTTGTTAGAAGATGTAATTGATGAGTATTTATATCATTGTAGGGCTAAAGGTTATACAAATAAAACCATGATAAATAAACGCCAAGAATTAAAGCAGGTGAAGATATTTCTAAAAGAGAAACGTGGTATCACAGAATTAGAATCAGCGACGGTACATGATTTAAAAGCATATGTAAGAGGGAAGCAAAAGTCTGGACTTAAGCCACAAAGTGTTACATCAATGGTAAAAATGGTTAAAGCGTTCTTTAATTGGTGTGTCAAGGAAGAGTATTTAATAGAAAGCCCGATGACTAAGGTTGAGTTACCTAGAGTGCCTAAGCTTGTGTTGAATGGATTCACGACAGAAGAAGTTACAGCCATGATTAATTCTTTCACATATGAAGACTATATTAGTACTCGTAACAAAGCTATGATTGCAATGATGGTGGATACAGGTATACGATCAATAGAATTGTTGGGTATCACAATGGATCAAACTTGTTTAAGCGGATACAAGATAATTTTTGTATCTGCTTTTTTATGTATACCATATTTTAAACAACATATAAGCGTCATAGAGCTATTTTAAATAGTACGAATACAATAATTGGCCGTGTAAAATTGGTAATCTTGTATTCCACTGTAGTATACCCAGAGGAATCATTGCTTTTAGTATTTGTATTGTTAACAGGAGCAGCTGTATGAGCTCTAACCAATACTAATATTAATACTAATAATATTGATGAGAGCATCATGAGGATAATCGCTCTTTTGAACATGTTACTCTACCTCCTTCTATTTTCCTTTCCTTTAGCCTCTATACCTATTTGAGGACCCAACCACATTCTCAAGGTATTTTCATAATTACTTCGAATGTGACATGCGATCATTTCATACATATCATCTAAAGGGAACTTAAGTTTAAGTAATTCATAACGATAATAAATACCAACTTTAGAAAACAAAGAAAGTCAGCATTCACTAGTACAACGCACCTGCTGCGAAATCCCAAGAAATTGAGGAGAGATGCATGAATAAAACAGGAGGGGCTAAGTATGAAATTTACGATAGAGTATATACCACTGAATAAAATCAAACCTGGTTTATCGCTGAAAATTACGGAGCACATGAAGAAACTTCAGAGATTAATGTGGGACTGCGTGTTTAATCTTTTGGTTGTCAAAAAAAATCGGAAGGATGACAGTTACATCATTGTTAGCGGGCAAGATAGATTTGAATCCCTTAAAAAACACACCAAAAATACTTATGCGCCATGTATAGTCGATAAAAGTGATTCCACCGGAATAATATCGTGGTTTTATCGTTTACGGAGCAAACAACCCCTAGATGACTTTCCTTTAGTGCCAACCAGCTGGTTAATTGTTCGTTCCTTTTTGAAACAAGAGCCTCGTTTTAAAAATCTATCCCGATCCGAACAAATAAGAGTGCTGCGTATAGCGGCACGTTACAAGAAAACTGTGATTTATACCATGAAAACTACAGTGGATGATATTCTAAGAAGTAACAAATAATTCATTCCCCTACAACAAAACCAAAAGCTATAATAAGAATTGAATTTTAGCTACACACAGTCCCAAGAGTGATTAAAATACAAAAGGGTTTTGTTCTGTGGATGCTAATGAATAAAATGACAAGAAATGACGTGTAAATTTCACACGTTATTTTTTTATTTAATTAGGTTTTTCTATGTAATTAGGTTTCATTCAGGGAAACCTTATTCTTAGTTAACTAACATTAAAAGCCTTTCTCAATTAAGAGGGGATTAAAAATTTACGTAAAATACTTTCAATTATTTCATTCTGTTAAAAGGATCTTGGTGATATTCTTGATGCTCATAAAGAAGTTGAAGAGGAGAAATGGAAAAAAGAAGATAGTGAATTGAATTATAGAAGCAGGGGAATTACCTCTATTTTTTTATTTTACCTAAAAAGGTAGCCTATGATAGTTTACTAACTTTGGCGATATGCTCCATAAGACAATCTATTTTAAAAGGGAAAATCTATTTAATAAGGATTGTGTATTGAGTAAGATAAAACATAGATTTTAATTGAAAATTGGCGTTTTAGAAGCAAGTAACAAGGTTTTAGCGTTTCATTTTTTTGAATGGCAAGCGGGAAATGGAGGGATATGGGCGGTATTATACATTTATAGTAGGAATGGCTGTTTTCATAGGAAGCAGAACTGTTTGAGAAACAGGGAATTGTTAGTCCAAGCACGATAAAAATTTTGACGATACATAACAATAGAAGTAACAGCAACCTACTAATATTTTATAAATTTTGATAGCAGTATGTTTTTGTTTATTCTAGCTTTTTTGGTCATCTTCTAGCCATTGATCAATGATAGGAATGACCCGTTTTGTTTCTGGAGAGTAACCCTTTGTTCCGTATATGTTTTTTCGTAGCAACGATTATGATCTTGTTTGTACATCTAAAGGAACTCCGGTGATTCTTAGCAACTTGAAAAGGACGTATCAAAGGCTGATAAAAGAAGCGAATGTACCTCTTATTCGTTTCCATGATCTAAGACATACTCATGCTACCATGCTACTTGCTCAAGGAGTTCATGCTAAAGTTATTTCAGAGCGGCTTGGTCATAGTAATATTAAAACGACACTAGACATATATTCGCATATACTTCCAAATATGCAAGAAGAAGCAGCTAATCAGATTGATGCTTTACTATCTAAAACACAATTTTTATCGTGTATTTGGGGCTACTTGACGTTTACATAAAAAAAGGTGGAAAGAGAGTTCTGAACAACTCCTTTTCCACCCATTTTCTTCATATTTTTTTCAAAAGCATCTATGCATTCCTACTAATATTTTTAGATTTCATTTCCTTTTTCAATATGATTATGGAAGCTGCTGATACAAGCACTGCAAGACCAGCTAAATAAAATCCATTATCTACAATCAAATTGCTATCTTCATATTTATTTATGTAGCCTAAAATAGTGGACATAATGATAAGGCAAACCACAATATTAATTATATTTAAACTATATTTATATTTTTTGGCATATCCAAAATAACAAGAAACTACTCCTAAAAGTGGTAGAGATTGTTAGACTTTATAGGAGAGTTGAAAAGGAAGATGATTCGACTTAGATGATGGGATTTCAAGTCTTTTTGTGGATAAATGTGGTAAATATAGTTCTTATGTATTAGTATAAATATAGTATATAGTTCATCATAACAAATGTAGGAGGGAAGAATATGCGCAATAGAGGTATTTTGTCATTAGTAACTGTAGGTGTATTAGCTTCATCGTTATCGGTAGGCACTGTTAGTGCAGAAGGAACTGAGTTCGAGTTGGCAAGGAAAGCTATTGAACGCCAAGTAGAAAAGCCACTTCCAAAAGGTTTAGTGGATTCGACTGCATTGAATCAGCTGCAAGTAGAAATAAAAGGCTCTGCAAAAAGTTCCGATAAAATGGGTACTGTGAGTCGTGCTTCCAGTGAGGATGATTACACTATAGAAGAAGAGTATAATGACGATTTTAATTCAGCAAATAGAATATCATTTGAGAAAGTAGCAGTCGGTCAATTACTTCCTTTGGGTGATGTAGATGTTTATAAAGTTGTCGTGCCTAGGGGTGGAGTTTTATTAGTAGGTGGACAAACTAATTCATACTCCATTGATCTAGGATTTGGTGCAATACAAAAAGATTTTGTTGAGAATAGTAACTTAAAATATTTAGGCTATGAGTACGATTATGAGTACGATGTTGAAACATTAGCGTATCAGGCTAAAAAAGGCACATACTATGTGGGTGTCATAGACCGAGATAACGACTACATTGATAATAATACAGAAGAGGACTTATATGCGATCGGAACTATATTTATAGACAATGTCAAGCCATCTAAGCCTACTGTTAAAAAAGTTGATGATAATGATAAAGTTGTAAAAGGTAAAGCAGAAGCATCATCAACCGTGACCGTAAAGGCAGGAAGTAAGACACTTGGGTCTGCCAAGGCTAGTTCAAACGGAAATTACTCTGTTAAGATAAAAGCACAAAGAAAGGGAACTATACTTTCTATTACTGCAAAGGATAAGGCGGGGAATATTAGTTCAAAGACAACTACTACAGTTGTAAAACATTAAATTCAAATGGCTTTTACATGTAAAAGCCTCCCTTCAGGACACATGTTCTAAAGGGAGGCTAATCTATTACCCGTTCTATAAACTTCACTCTTTATTGCACTGCTTACCTTCGGATTATTGAGCGGATGTATATGGTTTTACCCCTTCTTTTTCTTTTACTTTATCAATTTTATCTACAAACATCTGAAACACTTTTTTCTTTTCTTCCAGGTCTTTTATTTCTTCTTTCAACTGGTTAAATCTTTGTTCAAACGGTTTATGATAAAGTTCACGGATATTGCGGATAATCTCATCATTGACTGTAGATTGTACAACCTGTTTAGTAATGCTGAATTTATAGGAATAAACCTGAAGCTCACGTTTTACTTCTTCATACTCTTTATCTATTCCATGTAATAACTCACAAATTTCTGTTTTCCACTCTTCTAAAGACTTCTTTACATGCGCCTCCATGGTTCATCTCCCTTTAGTCAACTTCATTATGTATACTAAGCAACAAGCTTTTCTTATAAGTCTATCAATTTATCTTTGCATTTTCCTTTCTATACAGTTACATAACAACGTATTTTTATTAAAAGAAGATAACAGGACTGTGTCAAAGTATGAAAGAGAGAAAAGTAAATCAATTTTGATTGGGTGCCAGGGAAGTGGGAGCTTTTCGCAGAGAAAGACGGTGTTAAGAAGGGGAGATAAACAGGGAAGTTCCATTATTCTTAAAAGTTAAAAATAGGTCAAGCGTGGCAGGATTCGAACCTGCAAAATACATTATTCACTATCGTATAATGTGAACAAGTCGCTCTGTCCAGTTGAGCTACACGCTTGCAGATAACAAAGCAATAATCTAATCGTTGCTCCATGTTTCTTATTATGTACTTAATCAGCGGTTTTACTCATACAATTTTTTATTTCTTTACTACATGATTCCCTTTAATTTCACGAAGGTTGAATTATTCGTACAACAAATCAAAGATAAGCCGAGTTTCTTCCTTATTATAGATGCCTCATCATAGACAATTATCTAAAAGCATGGTATATTTTTCAACATAGAAAATGAGTTTCGGATTGATAAAGCAGGAGTTGCAAAAACGTTGATAGACCAATTAACGAACAAATGTTACAAATGATGATGATGCAAATGGGACAAAAGCCATTGCAAAAGAACATCCATTAAATAAGGCAACAAATGAAGTAATGAAAAAAGCACTCCTGGGAGTGCTTTTATTGTGGATTCTATTATTTTTCGTAAGAGTATAATTGGAAACCAATAAATGTATTTTTATGAAATGCTTTGCTACAATGGACATATACTTTTTATCTAGGGGTGAAAGTATTGGATGATTTGAATATCTTTTTAGCTTTTGGAGCAGGGGTACTGAGTTTTATTTCACCATGTTGTTTACCATTATATCCAGCTTTTCTTTCCTATATAACAGGGATGAGTGTAGGAGATATTAAAGCAGAACCGGTTATGCTCCAAAGAAGAAGTTTCTTACATACGCTTTTCTTTTTATTAGGCTTTTCTCTTGTATTTATTGCCCTTGGTTTTAGTACCTCTTTTTTAGGGACCTTTTTTTATGATTATTCTGATTTGATTCGTCAAATTGGGGCAATTCTTATTATCCTTTTTGGTTTAATTATTTTAGGAGTGTTTCAGCCACAATTTTTAATGAAAGATAAGAGGATTGAATTTAAAAATCGGCCTACTGGTTATTTTGGTTCTATGATTATTGGTCTCGCGTTTGCAGCAGGATGGACACCTTGCACAGGACCTATTCTCGGTGCCGTTATATCTATGGGGATATCTCAACCGGCTTCTGCGATGTATTATATGATTGCTTATATTTTAGGCTTTGCGATTCCGTTTTTCATGCTATCTTTCTTTATTGGAAAAATGTCCTGGATTAAAAAGTATAGTTCTAGCATGATGAAAGCCGGTGGATACTTAATGATTGTAATGGGAGTGGTGTTATTTTTTGATTGGATGACCAAGATTATTAGTGTTTTATCTAGTCTATTTGGAGGGTTTACAGGGTTTTAATGGGGATTTTAAACGAATTGTAACATAATATATCTTGAATAAAGGACTTAAGTCTTATATTCTAAAGATGCTTTCTAGTTTTTGTATAGATATTAGAATAAGATAGAGTGCTTCGTTGTATGAAATGAGGAGGAATAATCATGGCAAAAATATTAGTAGTAGATGATGCAAAGTTTATGAGGATGACCCTTTCTAACATATTGAAAAAAGCTAATCATCAAGTAGTTGGTGAAGCTGAAAATGGACAGGAAGCGATTGAGCGATATCGAGACTTAAATCCAGACCTTGTAACAATGGATATTACCATGCCGGTTATGAGCGGGTTAGATGCGGTAAAAGGAATTAAACAGGAATTTCCTACAGCTAAAGTGATCATGTGTTCTGCAATGGGGCAACAGAAAATGGTCGTTGAAGCGATTGAAGCAGGTGCCAAGGATTTTATTGTGAAACCTTTTGATGAAGGTCGAGTGATTGAGGCTATAAACCGTACTCTCAGTTAAGGTGTGTCTTCTTGCTTATCTGAATTAGGTAATATATACTTTTATTCGTAATATAATGTTACCTAATTTAGTTAAAGGAATGATAGATGGTGATTTATATATCCGCGGTAATTGCTATTATTATGGGGATTACTGTATATAAGTTTAGGATGACTGAAACCGAAAGACCGGTGAATGTGAAGAAGATTATTTTGCCGCCTCTATTTATGAGTACGGGGGCTTTAATGTTTATTTTTCCAATGTTTCGCATAACCAGTTATGAATTTATAGAAGCATTTACAGTAGGGCTGTTATTTTCGATTTTATTAATTAAAACATCCAAGTTTGAAGTGAGAGACAATCAAATTTATATGCAGAGATCGAAAGCGTTTGTATTTATTTTGGTTGCTCTTTTATTAATCCGCTTAGTTGCTAAAATTATATTAGGAAGTACACTAGAATTTGGTGTATTAGCTGGCATGTTTTATATTCTCGCGTTAGGAATGATTGTTCCTTGGCGAATTGCAATGTATTTCCAATATCAAAAAGTAAAAGAGTCGCAGTTAGGTAACGGAAAAATGGCTTGATTAATCATATTGCTTAGTATAGTTAATAAAGAGGTGAGACTACACAATAGTAGCTCGCTTTTTTGTTGCTTATGAATCGGGAAGGAGCAATTTCGTTTTCAGGTTGCATGTAGCAATTATTTACATATGGAGTAATATTAATAATTCATTAATAGTTGGTTAAGGTTTTGTTAACAAAAATGTAAGATTTATGATTAAGGTTTATAGTTCTTTTGTTTTATAATGTGATTAACTTAAATATATTATTATGGAGAATGAGGGAACAAATATGATGCAAGTGTACTGTTGTGAATCATGTCAAAAGGGCTATGAGAATTATCAAGATCTTCAACATATTGATTCCATTATAGAGCAGGGAATATGCTGTGTATGTCGAAACGATGCCGCTTATTGTACGCAATGTAATATGTATTATTTTTATGAGGAAGCTCATGCAATAATAGAAAATGAAAGTAATTTATGTACAGAGCATTATCAGAATTTTTTTGATAAAGAGTACAGTGCTGCATTAGTGTTAGAATAAACGAAAAACACAATCGACTAAGAAGTTGAATTGTGTTTTTTGTTTTTAAAACAGAAATATGACATCTTTGAAATAAAGTTGTAAAAAAAAGGAACCTTATCTATAATATAAATTAAGAGAATCTTGTACATATGAGGTGAAGATTCATGCTTGAAGGTTGGTTTCTATGGTTTATTCTGTTTTGGGTTCTTACGTTAGTGCTGCTAATGGGAATTGGTGGTTTCTTTATGTTTCGAAAGTTTTTAAAACGGTTACCAAAGCAGGATGGAAAATCCGATATGGATTGGGAAGAATATTACGTGAAACAAACAAAGGAATTGTGGTCACACGATCAAAAAGTGTTATTAGACGATTTAGTTGACCCTGTTCCAGAATTATTTCGAGATGTTGCTCGTCATAAAATTGCCGGTAAGATTGGTGAATTGGCATTGAAAGAGAAAGCGAACGAAATTACTGAGGATTTAATCATTCGTGGATATATTATTGCAACACCGAAGCGTGATCATAAGTTTTTAAAGAAAAAACTTCTTGAACGGGAAGTCAATATGAGCCTATATGAGCATTTGTTTGAATCATAACAATAAAATGGACAGGTTCTTTAAGAGCTTGTCTTTTATTACACAATAAAAAAGAACGTGTGTACGCTTTTAAATTTAATATGGATATTTTGCTATAATAATAGAAAAAGAAAGGACGTGAGAGGGATGAAGTTTATTCATACCGCTGATTGGCATTTAGGAAAGGTTGTACATGGTGTTCATATGACGGAAGACCAACGATTTGCGCTGCAGCAGTTTATAGAAGTAGTAGAAGAGGAAAAGCCGGATGCTGTTGTCATTGCCGGTGATTTATATGACCGCTCCGTTCCACCAACCGAAGCAGTGGAGCTTTTAGATCAAACATTATATAAAATCAATGTAGAAATGAAAACACCGATTGTGGCCATCTCAGGTAATCATGACTCGGCGGAACGACTATCTTTTGGTTCGACTTGGTATCGTCAAAGCCAGCTTTATTTAGAGGGGAGAATTGTCAATAGTTTTGAGCCTGCTCGGATTAATGGTGTGAATTTTTATAGTGTTCCTTATGCCGAACCTGGTGTTGTGCGTCAAATTATCGGAGATCCTCATATTCAATCGCATCAAGAGGCGATGAAAGCAATTACAGATCGGATTTCTGAAACGTTGAATCCAAATGAAGCGAATGTGCTAGTCGGTCATGCTTTCGTATTAGGAGGTAAAGAAAGTGATTCAGAGCGTGTACTATCAGTTGGCGGGACGGGGTGTGTGCACGTTGATGTTTTTGATGCCTTTGATTATACAGCGTTAGGACATTTACATAGTCCTGATGCAATCCGCCATCCGAAGGTTTACTATTCAGGCTCACTATTAAAATATTCTTTTTCAGAAGCGACTCAGAAGAAGTCGTTGTCAATTATTGAAATGAAGGAGAATGGTGATTTTGATTTACGCTATCGTTCGTTAACACCGAAGCGGGATGTACGTGAAATCGCAGGGTATATGGAAGAATTATTAGACCCTAGCTTCTATCAATATCAACAAATAGAAGATTACTTGAAAATTACGCTATTAGACGAAGGATCCTTGATAGATCCGATTAATAGACTGCGTCAAGTGTATCCTAATGTGCTTCACCTGGAGCGAAAATGGGATGTTATGGATTTGCGAAGAAAGCAATCTTTTTCTTCTATTAAAGATGAACGGAAATCGGAACTAGATTTATTTGAAACATTTTATAATGAAATGACCGATCGTGAATTCGATCAAAAGAAACGAGATGTCATGATTGCTGTGATTGATTCGGTGAAGCAAGAGGAGGGAGAAAAATGAGGCCGCTGAAATTAACGATGCAGGCATTTGGTCCATATGCCAATTGTGAAACGATTGATTTTACTGAGCTTGCTAATCGCACGATGTTTGTTATTTCTGGAAAAACCGGTGCTGGAAAAACGACCATTTTTGATGGAATTAGTTTTGCGATTTACGGAAAGGCGAGTGGTGAAGACCGAAATGGTCCAGATTTAAGAAGTCAATTTGCAGACGAGCATATGATAACAAGTGTGTCACTGGAATTTATGCTGCGGGGAAAAACTTATTTTATCCAGCGCTCACCGCAACAAGAACGAAAGAAGAAATCAGGAGAGGGCACAACGACTATTGGGGCGAAAGCAGAGCTCTATGAATTATCTGTAGATGGTGATAAGAAATTACTTGGAGCGAATGTGCGTGAAGTAGATGAAAACATTAAACACATTATCGGAATTGATGCTAATCAATTTCGTCAAATCTTAATGATTCCACAAGGGGAATTTCGAAAGCTATTAACGTCTGAGAGTAAAGAGAAAGAACAAATTCTTCAGAAGTTATTTCATACAGAACAATATAAACGAATTGAAGAGAAACTGAAAGAAGACGCCTTATCTTTAAAAAGAGAATGTGAAAAAAATTTGCAAGCGCGTATGGATTTGTTAAAAAGTATTATCGTTTCCGATAATGAAGAATTGCAAACAGCTATATCGGCGGCTGAACCGAATGAACAGCTCATCCTTCCTTTATTAGCAGACGAGATTGCAGCCTCCATCCAACAGCGGGATGCATATAACCGTCAACTAAAAGAGAAACAAGAATCTCGTGATTTATTACATCAAGAGATTACAAAGGCTGAACAAGTACTGCAACTATTTGCTGAAAAGGAAAAGCGACATCATGAGAAAGAAGAGTTAGCAGCTAAGCGAACTCAAATAGAAGAATGGAAAGAAAGTTTGAAAAGAGCTCAGAAAGCTTCGCTGCTTGAAAAGCAGGAACAGTATTATTTGCGTGTCGGTAGAGAAAAACAAAATAATGAAGAAGAACTAAAGAAGTTAGCTGTGCAAGCAGATCATCTAGCTGTTCACCGTCAACAACTAGCACAAGTATATGAATCAGAGCTTTCAAAAGCAGGGGAACGAGAAGAAGCGATGCGTGCCGTTCATCAGCTGCAGCAACTAAAAGAGTCTGTTTTTTCATTTGTTCAACTTCAGACAGACGTTCAACAAAGTGAAGAGAAGTGGAAGCAAAGTATTGTAAAACGAGAAGCAGCAGAGCAAACTTTAGTGGAAAAAGAACGATTAGTTGAACAAATTTTACAAACGAAAGCTGATGCTGAACAAGCTACATTGCTTTATGCTGAGACAGAACGGGAAGCGGAAAAGAATGAAGCGTTGTTAACAAAGTTAAATAAGCTCTCGGACAGCCTAATTGCACTGGAAAATGCAGAACAACAAAAAAATGAACAACTACAGCAATTAAGGAATAAAATGGATCTGCATGCTCAAGAGCAGCAGCGTTTTGCGGAGCTTGAAGAAAAATGGAGAGCAAGTCAGGCTGGTTTATTAGCAAGAACATTGCAAACAGGGCATGCTTGTCCAGTTTGTGGTGCAGAGGATCATCCGAACCCAGCCCATTTGCTTGAAGAAATGCCGTCAGAAGCAGATATGAAGCAGCAAAAGCAACGTTTAACAGAAAGGGAAGAGCAAAAACGTAAAAAAGAGAGTGGATTTTTTCAAGCAGAGTCCCAATTTAATTCGTTGCAAAAGCGGGTTCAGGAACAAGAAGAAGAACTAATCGAAATTGTTCCAACTTTTGAGCGTAATAAATTGCCCTCTTATCAACATGATTATCATGAACAAGCTGCTAGACTTCGTTTAGAGTTAACTCAATTGCTTCAAAAGAAGCAAGCGCTAAAACATTTAGAAGCAAAACTCTTACAAGTAAAAGAAGAGGTACAGGAGCTAAAAGCAGGTCTTATACAATGGAAAGAAATAGAGGACCAGGCTAAAACGGCTTATATCGAACAGAAAACGAAGCTTACGGGATTAACAGAATCGCTTCCAGAACAAATTCGTACAAAACAAGCTTATTTACTTACCTTGAATGAAGCGATAGCCACACAAAAGAAACTGCAAGAAGCATTTGAGCATGCGCAAACGGCTTTACAAAAAGCGAAGGAACAGGAGTCTGCTATTCGTACGGAAAAAGAAATAGTAGAGAAAAAGGTGACCTCCTTACAGCGAGAATTAGATGAGGAACGAACAAAATTCAGTGCAGATATGACAAAGCAAGGATTTGCCACCTATAAAGAGTATGGGGCTGCGAAACGAACTGAAAGTGAAATAGAGTGGATGGAAAAAGAAATTCAACAGTACGAACAGCAATGGCAAACGATTACGAGTTTGTATCATCATGTTGAATTGAAACTTATGGGAGTTACTCGCCCTGATTTAATTAGTCTTCAAGCCACTTTTAAACGACTTAATGAGGAACTTGAATTGCTTCGTCATCAACAAAACGAAGTAACCATAGCGCAGCAAAAGAACGAACAGGTTCAAGCAACATTAATGGAAATGAAAGAGCAACAACAAGAAATGGAAGAAAGGTATAGTATCGTCGGGCATTTATATGAAATGGCAAGAGGACAAAACCCATTTAGAATCACGTTTGAGCGCTATGTACTCGCAGCTTTTTTAGATGATATTTTAAAAGAGGCCAATACACGTTTATTGAAAATGACGAGTGGACGTTACCAATTGTTACGTAAATTAGATCCGGCACGTAGAAATATTCAAAGTGGGTTAGAACTATCCGTATATGATCAATATACAAGTCAAGAACGTCATGTGAAAACATTGTCAGGTGGCGAAAGCTTTAAAGCAGCACTTGCTCTTGCATTAGGGCTTGCAGATGTTGTTCAAAATCATGCAGGCGGAATCTCATTAGAAACGATGTTTATTGATGAAGGATTTGGGACATTAGATCCGGAATCTTTAGATCAGGCCATTGAGGCACTAATGGATATTCAAAGCAGCGGCCGCTTAGTTGGAATTATTTCGCATGTGCCAGAATTAAAGGAGAGAATTGATGCGCAGCTTGAAGTAATGGCTACTCAAAAAGGCAGTCGAACGGCATTTTGCTTCTCAAGTTAGAAGCTATTCAATTTTAATAGTTGTTTGTATAGGGCAAGTATGAAATTTATGAATGCGAATAGTTAATAGTGAATAAGCATACTCAGCACGTATTTGATGATGATAAAGTGAAAAGGGGAAATGAATCACCCGTTCTATTATGTTTGGGTGTCCTTGTTTGGCTGAGCTAGACTTATCGTGCACGGAAATGGTAAGTGCATCATGTTGAAGTCTCACACTAAGATCTTCTGTTTTATAGTTTTCTAAAGCTGCTTCAATAAAATATTCGTCATCACTTTCATAAATATCAATAAAAAATGTTTCGGCATCTAAAATTTGAGTATGAGGATCGAGAAAAAATTTCTTCACCCATTCGTCAAATAATTGAGCTTCTGTCTGTTGCTTCTTGCTGTCTGGTTCTTGCATACTCATTCCCCCGTAACACCTTTTAAACCCTTTAATTTTATTGTATGTCATGAGTTTGTAGAAAGGTTACGGGATAAAAACTTATTTTTGAAAAGTTAAGTGAAGGAATATTTTTGAGCCATAAATGAACAAATGTTATTTAGCAGAACCTTTTAAAAAATGAATGAAAGTGCGGTGGCTGTTGTAGTCACCGCACTTTTTCATTGTACTACATATCATGATGGCTATTATGTTTTTGACGGCTATGGTTTCGATTTTTTACTTTATGGGAGCCGCTTAGTGGTGCAGGTTGTCCAGAATTATTTCTTTGTGTGGATTGTTTACTATTATTATTTTGTTCATCTTTTCTTGTCATTTGTAATCCCTCCTGTTTTTAGACTAAGCGAATGAACAGTATGGATTCATACGATTTAGTTCATTCGTATGAAACCGTGGCTTAACAGTGCCTTTTTTTAAGATAAGCAGTGTTTACAAAATTATTCTGTACATATTCTGTCCAAAAGCGTAACAAGCTATGGAAGCAGACTAAAGTAAGGAGTTGAAAGTGAAGTGCAAGATAAATATGATAAACGACGTGCTTTTCAAGAAGCACAAAATCAGTACAAACAAGCAATAGATACGTTTCAAGGCATGGAGCCTAACAGTCCAGGTTATGGAAGTGAGCTAAAACATGTTAAGCAAGAGGCGAATGAAGCCTATCAACAAATTCAAACCGCTTTGACAACAGCTTCTGAACATCAACGTGTGCAATTAGAACAATTTGAAAAAGATTTACAAGGCATTATCCAAGCCATTAATGAAGAACAATAATAAAGATCTTTCTTATGCATAAACAGCATAAGAAAGATCTTTA
>NZ_JBALMU010000049.1:0-11271 GCF_036962285.1 Bacillus sp. JJ634 | reverse complement strand
CAATTTGTCCTTTATGGCGAAGACTATCAGTAATTAATGAAGAGAAGATGATAACCGGCAGCTTGGATAATTCAGGATGCTGCTTAATTCTCTTCGTTAAATGATGTCCATCCATTTGCGGCATTTCAATATCTGTAATAACTAAATGCACTTCATCCGCCAGCGTTTTCCCTGATTCCACTATGCTTTCTAAATAATCTAATGCATCTTGTCCATTTTCAAAAAACTCCAAGTACTCAAAACCAGCTTCTGTTAACGTATCATGAAGCAATTTACGCAATAGCGGGGAATCCTCAGCCACAACCAATCTTATTTGCGAATTCGAGCGTTTCCCAAGCTTTTTCACTTGCTGGATACTAATTCCCGTTTCTGGATTAATTTCAACAACAATTTTCTCAAAATCTAAAAGCAGAATCATGTCACCATTTAATTTAATGACCCCAATGATTTGGCCTTCAAGGCCTTGGTACATATCAGAAGGTTTTTCGATTTGTGTCCAAGAAATACGATGTATTTGTGTAACCGAATGAACATGAAATACGACTTTTTGTTGATTGAACTCGGCCACAATAAACTTATCTTGTTTCGGATTTTCTGAAGCGGGGAAACCTAATGCGTCTGCCACATTCACAACAGGCAAAACCTCACCACGCAATTCAATAATTCCTTCTACATTAGGATGTGCGTGGGGCACAATAGTAATCGAAACAGGATTAATAATTTCTTTCACTTTAATGACATTAATCCCAAATTTATTTTTTCCAATACCAAATTCCACAATTTCTAATTCATTTGTCCCGCTTTCTAACAAAATCCCTTTGTTCTCTTTCATATCCCTCGTCCTTCCTATTCAATTCCCNNCATTTAATATACCATGTTTTGTCGCTATCAAATCAGACACTTTAGTAAAAATGACCTATTTTTTTCACAGAGAAACTTCACGTATTGGAGATAGATTCCTTATTTCCATTCACTTCCCCTGCTCTAACAATTCCTTTATACTACATAATTCGGATTCCAACACTAAATCGTTAATAGTAAATGCCAAAATATTTTTGTAGTTGACTCTTATTCATCATTTTACTAATTATCAATGTTAGCAGTTAACATATTCATTAAACTAAAGGGGAAAATTAGTTATAAAACATAACATATAAATCCTTATTGAAGGAATTATTAGAAGGTGTTAATATGATAAGCTTTATCGGGATTACTGATAAAAATCAGTTAGAAAAGCATGTGTTTATAGATAATCTGAATTTCTCTAAATATAAATGGTTTTGGGTGGATTTTAATGAGCCTACTAAAGAAGAGCTAACACATTTAGAGAGAACTTTCCACTTTCATCCACTCGCTATTGAAGATTGTATACATACACTTCAAAGACCAAAATTAGATTATTATTATGATTATACTTTTTATACTACACATCTCGTTCGAGAAGAAGAAAGAGAAATCTTAAAAGAGGAGTTAGATTTTTTTGTAGGAGAAAACTTTATAGTAACTTTCCACCTTAATCCAGCAATAGAAGTTTCTCAAGTATGGGACAGATTACTATCTCAAAAAAATGTTGAGAAATGGGACACCTTCTATGTGTTTTATCAAATTTTAGACAAAATCGTGGATAATTACTTCCCATTAATTTATAAAATAGAAGAAAAATTAAATAAAATTGAAGATAATATACAAAATAAATCAATGAGTCATTTAATGAATGAATTGTTTGATACAAGATATATGTTGTTAAATCTAATGCATACCATTCATCCAATGCGTGATTTACTTTACCGTATGCTAAACTCTCACCATTTGAGCGGTGTAAAAAAAAGAAAAGAATACTTCTCTGATATTTACGACCATCTTTTGAAACTATCAGAAATGGTTATGTCGGATAGGGAAGTAACTGCAGATATAAGAGATAGTTATCTCTCATTAAACTCTCACCAAACAAATAATGTGATGAAAGTTCTTACCATTATAACTTCTATATTTGCCCCTTTAACACTGATTGCAGGGATTTTCGGGATGAATTTTGAATATATGCCCGAATTAACATGGAAATATGGTTATTTCTTTTCTCTTGGATTAATGGGAGTCATTGGAGTATCCATGTACTTTTGGTTTAAGAGGAAGGGCTGGTTTTAGGCTAGTGCGCCTTTCCCCCAGCATATTAAACCGAAAGTCTGGCACCATAGCCTCAAATGTATATACGGTTTAAAGGAGAGTTTCTCAGGTTTACAGCACTTTTGATTTTCGCGCTCTTTTTCTTTTTTGCTTGCTATTATTCAGCCAGCCTTTTTTCACAAAATACCAGAACATAAGCAGCGCGATTCCTCCCATCATAGCTAGTACAACAAAATAACCATAGCGCCAATTCAGCTCCGGCATAAAAGAAAAGTTCATACCATATACGCCAGCAATAAAAGTAAGAGGCATAAAAATCGTTGTAATAACCGTTAATGTCATCATTGTTTTATTCATATTATTCGAGTTAATGGATAAATAATTATCACGGATATCCGAAGAAAAATCACGATACGCTTCTAACATTTCCGCTAACTTCAATAAATGATCGTATACATCATTAAAATAAGAATGCTGTTCTTGTAAATAACTCATCCGATCCGAGGAAGTCATTCGATACAATAAATCGCGCATCGGCATGATTGTACGCCGTAACTTTGACAAGTCAGACCGTAGATCAAATAGCTGATCAATTAACTCTGCAATCGTTTCATTTTCTGTATTATCCTCGATCTGATTTAATTGATTTTCTATGCTGTACACCGTCGGATAATATTCATCGACAATATAATCAATCAACCCATGCATGAGAAAAAACGGACCTTTTTTCATGGAGATATCTTTTTTTAACCGCTCCCATACAACTGTTAGCTCCTCCAATTCTTCATTATGAAATGTAACAAGCCATCGATTTCCAACAAACAAATCTAATTCAACCGGTCGCAAATCTGCTTTTTTTAGCACATGCAGGATAATAAATTGATACGTTTCATAATAGTCAATTTTAGGACGTTGAATGAAGTCATCTAAACAATCTTCAATGGCCAATGGATGAAATTGAAAAAAACGAGCCAACTTCTCCTGTTCCTCTTCATTTGGTTGAAAAAAATCAACCCAATACCAGTCTATATATTGTTCATGAACATCTTCTAAAGATAAATTAGAAACAAACTCATGATTCTTTGTTATTGCACAAATATGTATCACATAACCAACCCTTTTGAATAATTTAACAATTAACCCTTATTATACTCTTCTACCTTGCTAATAGAAAAACAATTAAAAATAATGAAGATTTATTTTCTTTATTCCGTCATGAAATGATAAAATATATGCATATTCAAAGGAGGAATAAAATCAGATGGATCATATACTTAATCCTCTTGTCAAATCAGTGGAAATATCGGGAATACGCAAATTTTATAATATGGTAGCCGATATTGAAGGGACTATTTCGTTAACGATCGGACAACCAGATTTCCCGACACCACTTCATATAAAAGAGGCAGCTAAACAAGCAATTGATGAAAATTATACCGTGTATACACATAATGCTGGCTATTTAGAATTAAGAGAAGCGGCTCGTGAATATGTAAGGAAGAAATATGCTCTTTCCTATCGAGCAGAGGATGAAATTATCGTGACAACTGGGGCAAGTGAGGCCATTGATATCGCATTTAGAACTATTCTATTGCCTTGCACGGAAGTCATTCTGCCTGGACCTGTTTACCCTGGCTATGAACCGATTATAAAAATGTGTGGTGCAGTTCCAGTATATGCAGATACAACACAAAATAATTTTCGGATGACAGCCGATGTTATCAAGCCCTACATAACAGAAGCTACTCGTTGTATTGTATTACCTTATCCGTCTAATCCAACAGGCGTTACATTAACAAGCGCCGAATTAGAAGCTATCGCCGATCTTGTGCGCGGCAAAGATATTATTATTTTAGCGGATGAAATTTATAGTGAATTAGTATACGACCAAGAACATGTTTCGATTGCTAGCTTCTTGAAAGAACAAACAATCGTGTTAAATGGATTATCTAAATCTCATTCAATGACAGGATGGAGAATTGGCTTTTTGTTTGCCCCAGCAAATATTTGTCAACACATTTTAAAAGTGCATCAATACAACGTGACGTGCGCTTCATCAATTTCTCAGCGAGCAGCTCTAGCTGCGCTCACTACAGGATTTAATGACGCACTGCCAATGAAAGAGGAATATGCCAAACGAAGAGACTATGTATATAATCGACTTCAAGCAATGCAGTTAGATGTCGTTAAACCAAACGGTGCATTCTACTTTTTTGTTAAATTGCCAAAAGGATATACCTCTTCTCTAGATTTTTGCCTGAAGCTTGTTCAACAAACAAAGGTGGCTGTTGTTCCTGGTGAAGCTTTCTCTTCCCTCGGCGATGACTATTTCCGTATTTCTTACGCTTACTCTATGGAAACATTGAAAGAAGCACTCAATCGAATCGAAGCATTTTTACGATAAGAAAGCCAATGAAGAAAATAAGCATGCAGTCCGTCACAGACTGCATGCTTATTTACGCTTCACTTGTAATATTTATACAATGCTTGTGTACCGCTGTTTTCCTCCCCTGCCTCTGCAAGTTGGACATACAATGATTTACTTAGGGCAAGCCCTGGTGTATCCATCCCCATTTTATCGGCCTCTTCAAGCGCAATCGTCATATCCTTAATAAAGTGTTTAATATAAAACCCTGGTTCAAAGTCCTCTTTCACCATCCGTGGAACTAGATTCGTTAACGACCAGCTGCTAGCCGCTCCAGTAGAAATACTTTGCAGCACACGTTCTGGATCTAATCCCGCTTTTTTCGCATACACAATCGCTTCTGTCACACCGATCATCGTCGAAGCAATCGTAATTTGGTTACACATTTTCGTATGTTGCCCAGACCCTGCTTTTCCTTGGTAAATAATATTATTCCCCATTACTTCTAAAATCGGTTGAACCGTCTTAAAATCTTCTTCTTCACCACCGACCATAATCGCAAGCTTAGCATCGCGCGCTCCAATATCCCCTCCTGACACAGGTGCATCAAGAGCTGCCATTCCTTTTTTCTTAGCCTCGCTCGCAATTCGCTCAGCTAAAGATGGGGTAGACGTTGTCATATCAATCATATATGTACCAGGTTTACCGTTTACAATAAGTCCATGCTCACCAAGATAAATGTCCTCCACATCTTTCGGATAGCCAATCATCGTAATAATTACATTCGCATGCTGGGCTAGTTCTTTCGGTGTATCCGCCCATTTTGCCCCTTGATTCAGCAGCTCTTCTGCTTTTTCCTTTGTTCTCGTATACACATAGAGCTCGTATCCTGCTTTTAATAAATGATGGGCCATACTTTTTCCCATAACACCTGTACCAATAAAACCGATAATTGCATTCTCCTTCATTAGTACCAATCCCCTCACTCCCAACACGTTTGTTTAAATTGATTTAACCATACCGCCATCTACTAAATAAGACTGTCCTGTTAGATACGTATTCGCTCCTGAAACGAGGAACGTCACAAACTTAGCAAATTCTTCAGGTTCTCCATATCGTCCAAGCGGAATATTTTTCAGTAATTGCTGAGATAATTGCTCCTGTGTAATTCCTTTTTTCTCAGCTGTTACTTCATCTAAATATTGAATACGCTCCGTTGCAATTCGTCCTGGCCCAACTGTATTAATTAAAATATTGTTAGGACCTAATTCAACAGACAATGTTTTAGCTAAACCAACAATGGCTGTTCGGAACGTATTGGATAAAATCAACCCTTGAATCGGTTCTTTAATCGAAGAAGAAGCAATATTCACAATTCTTCCTCCCTTTTGCTTTAAATAAGGCAAGCTTTCACGAATCGTACGAATATAACTAAGTAAATTCAGCTCAAAAGATTGCTGCCAATGCTCATCACTCATATCCGCAAATGTCCCAGCAGGCGGTCCTCCTGCATTATTGATTAAAATATCAATACTTCCAAACTCGTCTACCGTCTTTTTGACAAGAGCTTGAATATCTTCTAGTTTCGTAAGATCTGTTACTGTATAAACAACTTTCCCTAATCCTAGCTTTTGCAGTTCTTCTTGAGCTTTAACAAGCTTCTCTTCATAACGGCCAACAAGCATCACATTACTGCCCTCTTTTACAAGCTCTGCTGCAATCGCCTTCCCTAGCCCTTGACTTGATGCTAAAATCAGTGCATTTTTATTCTCTAATTGAAAATCCATTGTCATCCTCCTAATGTTATCAATTCACTTCTATGACTACTATTATAGCTGTCTATTAGGAAAAATAGGGAAATAAACTCTCGAATTTTTCATTTATATACATGAAAAATAGCCGAATGGCTTTGTCCATTCGACATCAAAATCATAGCAGAGATTCACTAACATACATCATTCAGTGCTTGCTGAATAAATTGTTGGACATCCTCCGCTGTTTCCATATGTAATACGGTCTCTGCCAGCTTTCTCATTTCTGTTTGTGAAAGCTGATGAATATAAGAACGAACTTGTAAAATGGAAGCAGCATTCATGGAAAACTCCTCTACACCCAGCCCTAATAAAATAGGAATCGCTATTGAATCTGCTGCCATTTCGCCACATAAACCTACCCATTTACCTTGATTATGAGCGGCATCAATCACCATTTTAATTAAGCGAAAAATAGCTGGATTGTATGGTTGATATAAATAAGCTACGCGTTCATTTAGACGATCCGCTGCCATCGTATACTGAATAAGGTCATTTGTACCAATGCTAAAAAAGTCAACTTCCTTCGCAAACACATCCGCCATAATTGCTGTTGCAGGTACTTCTACCATCATCCCAATCTCGATGTTTTCATTTACCTGCGTTCCGGCACCCAGCAGCTCTTGTTTCACTTTATTCAAGAGCATTTTAGCTGTACGTAACTCTGTTAAAGTCGTAACCATTGGAAACATAATTTTTAAATGACCAAAGACGCTCGCACGAAGCAACGCTCGTAATTGCATCTCAAATTGAACAGGCTCTTTTAACGAGTAACGAATCGCTCTATATCCTAAAAAAGGATTACTTTCATAAGGGAGATGTAGGTGCGGAACATCTTTATCCCCTCCAACATCTAATGTGCGAATGACAACTGGTTTTCCTTGCATGCCTACTAAAATCGCCTTATACGTTTGAAACTGTTTTTCTTCACTCGGTAACTCATTTCTCCCCATAAATAAAAATTCCGTACGAAATAATCCTACACCTTCCGCACCATTGAAGAGAACGCTGCTTCCCTCTTTCTCTGAAACGATGTTCGCTGCTAAAGTTACTTGATGCCCGTCTTTAGTTACAGTTGGTTGATGAACAAAATGATCCCATTTGCTTGTTATAGCTTGTTCCGCAATTTGTTCCGACTCATAGCGCTTCACTAGTTCGGAGGTTGGATTAATATGGACCTGCCCTCTAAATCCATCAATAATCACCATATCACCATGATTAATAGAAGCTAGCCCTTCTTTTACTCCTACAATCGCTGGAATATTAAGAGAGCGGGCAATGATAGCGGAATGCGATGAACTGGCTCCGCGTTCCGTGGCGAAGCCTTTTACATAAAGAGGATTTAATCGAGCAGTATCTGACGGTGTCAAGTCATTGGCAATAATGATGACGTCCTCGGCTATTAAACTTGGATTAGGCAGATGAACACCAAGAAGATGAGCTAACAACCGCGTTTTCACATCATAAAGATCAATTGCGCGTTCCCTAATCAATAGATTATCATTCTGCTCAAACATCATCATAAACATATCGACCGTTTCCTGCAGCGCAAACTCAGCATTGATTTGTTCTGTTTGAATTTTATGTTGAATAGAAAGCAAAAATTCTGGATCTTCTAGTATAAGTAAATGAGCATCAAAGATGGCTGCGTGATTATCACCAACATGCTGTTCTGCTTTTGCCCGTATCATCTTGAGCTCAGCTCGTGACTTATGTATCATTTCTTTAAAACGGACAATTTCCGCATCACTGTTTTCAATCGTTCTTCTTTCGACAAACAATACAGGTTCGTCGAGTCGATACGCTTTTGCAATGGCTATTCCAGCAGAAGCGGCGACTCCACTTAATAGAGTGGACATATTAATGAGCTAAACCTTCTTTATCCAGCGTCTCCGTAAGCGTTTTAATCGCATCATTTTCATCGCTTCCGGTAGCTGTAATCGTGATATCCGCATTTTTACCAACACCTAAAGACATTACACCCATAATAGACTTAAGGTTCACTGTTCTCCCTTTATATTCCAATGTAATTTCTGAATCGAATTTACCCGCCGCCTGTACTAATAACGTTGCTGGACGCGCATGAATGCCTGTTTCCGCAACTACTTTAAACTTTTTTTCTATCATATCAATCTAACCCCTTTATCAAGATGATCAACAAATTAGGAAAGCCTTTTCTTTTAGATGAACAAAGAACAATCCTTCATTCTTCAGAATAGCATTACTACTTGTTACAAACAAACGAAAATCCAAACAAATAGTAAAAAATCAAGAAATTCTTATTAAAATCCATTTAAAAAATCTCGTTTATAAATGATTTGTTCATAAATCTAATTGTGCATTCTTCGTAAAAAACACTTTATAGCTAAGCAGAATAAAGATAATAACGGTTAACGAGACACCGCCAAGCCCGCCTAAAATAACCGCAATTTGATATTCAATGGCCACTGTGGGACTAATTCCTGCAAGAATTTGGCCTGTCATCATACCGGGTAAAAAAACAATCCCCATCCCTAACATATTATTAATCGTCGGCAGCACAGCAGAATCAAAGGCTTGATCGACGTACTTCTTAACCGCTTTTTTAGGAGCAGCCCCCAGCATAAGCATCGCCTCAATTTTATCACGGTTACTAGTCATTCCTTCATATAAATTTTTTAAAGCAAGCGTTAATCCCGTCATTGCACTACCTATAATCATCCCTGCGATTGGGATAACATAGCGCGGTTCGTACCATGGTGTAAAATGAATTACAATGCCATTAAAGAATAATAAAGTAATAATCGGCCCTGTCATCATGCTGCACGCAATACACCACTTGATTTGTCGCTTAAGTGGAAACTTCATTTGTTTAAAAATATTCATAATGGAAAAGATGGACATAGCTCCTAACATGGTAATCGTAATGACTGGATGTGGATCATTAAAAATATACGTTAACACATATCCTGCTATAAACAGTTGAATAGTCATCCGAAAAGTCGCAATAATAATTTCCCTTTCACGAGAAATCCCTCGCCTTTTCACGATTACTAGTAAGATCACCACAAACACATATGCTGCACAAAGGCGCCAAAATTCAATATCAATGATGCCGTTACTCTCCATACTTTCTTCACGCCCTTATTGTTTTTTCAGCATAATCGTTCGATCTGCACACTGCTCAACCAACTTTTTCGAATGCGTAATCATAATAACGCTCCCGCCTTCCTCCTTAACCTTTGCAAGAAAGCGCGTCATCACCTTTAATTCCGTTTCTTCATCTAAAGCAGCAGTCGGTTCATCCAGCAGATACACTTCAGGTTGTAAAAGAAGAAGTCTTGCCAGTGCCACCCTTTGCTTTTCTCCACCAGAAAGTGTTTCGGCATCTTCCGATAACGCTTTCTGTAACTGTACAATCTCTAATACTTCTTCTAATTCGGCCAATGAGCAAGCAGGTCTTCCGGTGAGCTCTAACCCTAATTGAAGATTATGCTCAATCGTTCCTGGGAAAATCAAAGCTGTTTGTGACAGCATCGTTACCTTTCTGCGATAGGTAATGGGGTCAAACTGTTCAATTGGGGTATCACGATATAAAATTTTTCCGCTATCAATATCTTTCATACGATTCAACAGTCGTAGCAACGTCGTTTTTCCTGCCCCGCTTTCTCCTACAAGACAAGTGACAACGCCCGACTTCACTTCAAGATAATCAAGCTTAATAATATCTTTATAAACGACCTTTTCTAAAACAAACATCTCTCCATATGCCCCTTTACTTTTCCCCTTCATTTAACTACACTATATCTTTAGTAAGAATATATGTTTTCTTTCTGTATCTTAATTCAATCATCGGAAATGTACAACCAATATAAATGGAGGTCCCTTATGCTACAATCCTATTTAAAATATATCCTACTTGCATGTATGAGCATCCTTTTACTAACCGCTTGTAGTGACACAGAAACAATAGAAGAAAAAACAGAGAACACAACAGCACAACAAACTAACTCTACTAATCAGGAAGAAACCGTTCAAGAAAAGAAAGGAAGTACCTTCACCGCAGAAATCGTTAAAGTCGTCGATGGAGATACCGTGAAAATTAAGCTGCCAAACGGCAACGAAGAAACGGTCCGCTTACTGCTTATCGATACACCGGAAACTGTTCATCCATCCAAAGGTGTTCAACCCTTTGGACCAGAAGCAAGTCAATTTTCAAAAGAATTAATGCCACCTGGTTCTAAAGTGGAAGTCGAAACCGGCATTAGCGAACGAGATAAATACGGACGCTTGCTTGCCTACTTTTATGTAGATGGCAAAATGGTCAACAAAATGCTGCTTGAAAAAGGACTTGCACGAGTAGCCTATGTGTATGTTCCCAATACAAAATATTTAGATGAACTAGAAGCCGTACAGAAAGAAGCCCAAAAGAAAGCCATTGGCATTTGGTCCATCGAAAATTATGTAACATCAAAAGGATTTAATGATTCAATTGCAGATACAAAAGACAAAACGCAAAAAGAGCCTACTGTTAATGAACAAACTTGTGCAAACCCAACTATTAAAGGAAATATTAATTCAAAAGGAGATAAAATCTATCATCTTCCTTCCGGTGCACACTACGATGTAACAAAAGCAGAAGAAATGTTTTGTACCGAAGAAGAAGCAAAAGCAGCTGGGTTCCGTCCATCACAACGCTAAAACAGCAGCTAAAAAACAAAGTAAACGGCCAGCTCTCTATAAGCCGGCCGTTTACCTTAACTACGCGGTTCATCTAAATATGTATAAATGACTTCCCCATTATGCTTCGCTTCTCCACGAAAATGTTTAAAATCTTCTCGCTTCACAAGCTGTTGTCGAAACGGCATGAAATGCTCCTTTGTTACTTTATACTCCTGAATATCCCGATTCGCTAATTGATTAAGAACTGTTTGTACGTCTTGTTCGTTCATTGTATATACCACCATTCCTTTATCCGTTTCTTCTAGGTTC
>NZ_JBALMU010000048.1:44103-75889 GCF_036962285.1 Bacillus sp. JJ634 | reverse complement strand
ATTTTATACTGTCAACTGATTTGCTTATACACATTTGTTTATTTTGTCGAATCATGTATGTGACAAGCTATTTTTATACAAGGGACGTGATAGATATGAAAATATTTTTCTCTAACATTTTCTCCTCTAAAAAAAAGATACAAATAGAGTTTTGTCAAAATAATCTCGATCGTTATTTAAATGAAGAAACAGCACTCGACTTCAGTCACTTTCTAAACCAACCACACATTCGCTATAAGGAATATGAATGCATAAGCAACTGTTCCACTTGTCGCAAAGCTGCTTATGCCGTTGTAGATGGACAAGTAATCGAAGCCAATCATATGGACGAGCTTTTGCAACTTCTTAAAGAACAGCTACCAAAACAGCGCTAGATTTCCTTCATCCTAGGACTCGATTTTGACCCCAAGGATTATTTAACAACCCTAAACGAAAGCAACAAGATAGACCGCACGCTACATTATTTCATGCATATATTTATGAAAAATGAAGTATATAAGGGAGGATTCTGATTGACTCAGCATGTTCAACCCGAAATCGATCGTCTCATTCAACGCTTAAAAACTGATCAAACAACTAATGGGGCATGGGAATATCCATTCGAAATGGGCATCACACCAGACGCCTATATGATTATTTTGCTTACCATTCTTGATATGAAGGATGAAGCACTGATTTCTTCCTTAGTAGAAAGAATCGCAAGTAAACAGGAGACCAATGGGGCGTGGAAGATTTTCGAAGACGAAAAGGAAGGAAATCTTTCGGTTACCATTGAAGCCTATTACGCTCTGCTTTATAGTGGACATTATGAAAAAAACGATCCGCCTATACGTAAAGCTCGCCAGTTTATCCTTTCAAAAGGCGGCATAAAAAAGGCTAAACTATTTACTAAAGCGATGCTGACCATTACTGGACAAATCAAATGGCCCCTTGTGTTTCCGATTCCGCTCGAATCGATATTACTGCCACCGACTAGCCCCATTAGCATGTATGATTTTTCCGTCTATAGCCGCGTTCATTTCGTTCCCCTCCTGCTTCTCGCTCATAAAAAATTTCGGATTAGACTAAGCAGTAGTCCGAATTTACAGGATTTATATGCAAAAAAAGAAGAACGAGAAGAGGAGCAGTTGTGGGAAGAATTTCGCACAGATGAATATCGTTCTCTATTTTCCAAAGTGCAAGAAGGGGTCGCCTCATTAATTGGCTTACCTCATTCTTTACATTCCTTAGCTACAGCCTCTGTCAAACGCTATATGACAGATCGGATTGAAAGCGATGGTACATTATACAACTACTTCAGCGCAACTTTTTTTATGATTTTTGCCTTCCTTGCTCTTGGTTATTCTAAAGACGCTCCTATCATTACAAAAGCCGTCGCCGGCCTTAAAGCAATGACCACTTCAACCAATGGATATTCGCATATTCAATTCACAACAGCTTCTGTTTGGAATACGGCTTTAATTAGTTATGCGCTTCAAGAAGCTGGCGTATCTAGTCAAGATTCCTCCATTCAAAAAGCGACTGCTTATTTACTCTCTCAACAGCAAGAGAAATATGGCGATTGGGTGATTCACAATCCACAAGCTGTCCCCGGTGGCTGGGGATTTTCCAATGGCAGTACGATGAACCCCGATGTAGATGATACAACCGCTTCACTACGAGCGCTGACACATCAATTACATGCTCAAAACAACTGGCAGCGTGGACTTAACTTTACCTTATCCATGCAAAATAAAGATGGTGGATTTCCGGCTTTTGAAAGAAATGTGGATAAATCGTGGATTACGTATCTTCCAATAGAAAATGCTGATTTCATTCTATCCGATCCATCCACAGCTGATTTAACGGGGCGAGCATTAGAATTTCTCGGCAATTTTGCTAATATTAAAACCCCTAATCAAGTCAGCAAGCAAGCCAGTAAATGGCTGATTCGTCACCAAGAGAGCAACGGTTCATGGTTTGGCCGCTGGGGTGTTTGCTATATTTACGGAACATGGGCCGCTCTAACTGGATTAGCCGCAGCTGGATATTCATCCGAGCACTATGCTATCCAAAAAGCGGTCAATTGGTTAAAAGGGATTCAAAATGAAGATGGCGGCTGGGGAGAATCTTGTTACAGCGATATTCATAGAACGTATATACCACTGGAAACAAGCACCATCACACAAACTGCATGGGCGGTAGATGCTCTTATTGCGGTTAGTGATGAGCCAACCCCTGCCATTGAACGCGGAATTTCCTTTCTTCTTAATCAAAGCGAAGCGTCAAACCGGGCGAAAAATTATCCCGTTGGTCAAGGTTTAGCAGGTTATATCTATTGGAACTACCACAGTTATAAATATCTGTTCCCACTGCTTGCATTAAGTCATTACCGAAATAAATATAACTAATGTCACTATCTCTTATAATCCTGCCTTAATTCAATGAATTGGCGGGATTTTTTATGAAATTGGCGGGATTCCGTTTCTAATTGGCGGGATTATGAATTGAATTGGCGAGATTTTTACTTTCAAACCAAAAAGAGCCGCATCAAAGCATATACTTTGAAACAGCCCGTTCCTCTAATTCATTGACGATGAAGCTTCATTAATTGAATCGTTGTTTCTTCAACGTTTCCTTTATGAACAATCTTTTCAATTACTTCACCTTGTTTCATAAATATAATCAAGTCCCCTGTTTCAGCAGCCACATCCATCATATGTGTTGAGAAAACAATAGTGGTTCCACTTTTCTTGACCTCATTAACAATTTCAACAAAACGATTGACCCAATAGGGATCCAAACCATTTGTCGGCTCATCCATTAATAAAACAGCTGGTTCTGCTAGAATCGATTGTCCAAATATTAACCGCTGTCTCATTCCCTTAGACAAACTTTTTACTAATTCACGACGTTTATCTGTTAATCCAATTAATTCAACCACTTGATTAATCCGTTCTTTCTTTACTTTTCTAAATGCCCCATAAAAGTTCAAAAATTCTTCCACTGTCATCATTTCTTGAGCATAGAAATCATCGGGCATAAACCCAATTTTCTTCAAATAACTTTCTCGATCATCTTTTATATTAATGTCATCAATAATGGTTGTACCTGTAGTCGGTGTGCTAATCCCCGTAATCATTTGGAGCAACGTGCTTTTCCCTGCTCCATTCCCGCCACATAAAACGACACAGCTACCCGCTTCTGCTTCAAAAGAGCATGGGTGCAGAGCTGTTTTTTCCTTATATACTTTAGAAACGCCATCCACTTTCAATCTTGTCATCGTCTCTTCCTCCATTCAAGCATCCCCATCGAAAATAAAAATGAAACCGATAAAAAGCAGATAAAATAGAGGATATAAATCAGTATAGAAAGAGACGTTTCTAAAAAACTAACTAAAGGATCGTAAGCTTGACCAAAAACAGAACCTGCATCAAGACTAATAACAAAAGCAACCCTAATGAGTTCTGCAGGATTAAGGAATAACAATACATTCATCAGCGGAGCAATCCACGTATATGGCACTGAGCCAAGTATCCCAATTAAAGCGGTTGGCCAAATCATAATTAAGAAAAACCATAGCATCACGGAAATCGATAATGCCTGCCAACGAGTTTTTACAAATGAACCAATCCAGACTCCTATGACAAGAAAGAAAAATAGTAAAGTAACGGAAAAAAGATAAATGGCCCATAGCCATTTCATCGAAAAGCCGCCACCGATGACTAAACTAATCGCCATACTAATTCCGAAGCTAAATGTAAATACAATCCACTGGGCGGTAAATTGACCACCAATTTTTCCGATTACGTAAGACAAGGTAAACAGTGGATACGTACTTAATAAGCGCCATTGTCCATTCTCTATTTCATTCGCTATTGAAAATGAACCGATAATGAGCATAAACAGCGGAATAATATACAATGCAATATTCGCAACTGTCCCTGTCATATTTGTATAGCCCGTTAAAGATGGCGCGCTGTTTTGCAGTAAAAAAAGCAAAGATAACACAGCGACCCATAAAATCAGAAATGAATAGTACGAACGCTGCCGCACCGTCATCCGTAATTCAGAACGCCAAATATTCCACATCGTAATTCTCCCCCTCCTTAAGAAAAGAGCAATGTGCCTGCAGCCAGACATCAAAACCTATCAACCAAACGATGTTTTTATCTATTCCTTATAGAAAAAGGGCGACACAGAAAAATGCGCCGGCCCTCTTCCCACTAATCCATTAATGACTTGTATTCTCTTGCTCCATATCATGACCCGATTCTTCTGTTCCGTCTTCAGAATGAGAATGTCCTTCTCCCATGTTCTGCATCATTTCATGATTTTGCATCCAGCTATGTTTGGCTAATTCATCCGCTGTCATTAACGTACTACCTGCATGATCTGCTGCGAATTTTTCGGCATCCGCTTTTTGTTCAAAAGAAATTACATTATAAGCCATTGGTGTTTTCACCGATTGATTATATACATAAGTAGCATCATCCGCTGGTATCCACTCTTTATTATCGTAATCACGTACGAACTCGGCATCGATTTTTTGATCCGCGTTTTCACCCATCCATCCATACATACAGCCTAAATCATCGAATACAAGAGACTTTCCATTCTCTAAAATAACTTGGGTAGCATACTGATTATCTACTACAGCCATATTACAAGTCGCACACGTATCTGTTTCTTCATTGATAGCTACTGGTTGGACTTCCTTATCACCGCATGCAGCTAACATAGATAGCACACCTATTAATACTAAAAAGCTAAAAAGCCTCTTTTTCATACTCTTTTCCCCCCTACTATAAATAAGCTTGTACTAACAATCATCATTCCTACACTCATCATCCATAACGCTGATGTAGAAGTCTCTGTTCTTTCCACTTCCATCGTTGTTTCCATCAAAGGCGCTTCATCTGTTAATACTTGATCAGTGGGGCTTTTCAACATTTTCTGCAGAAGCAGCACGCCAGGTGACTGAAAGAATAATTGAAATTCAGGCACATCCGCTGTTAATGTTAAAAAATAAGGGTCCGCCACAAACGGGAATATACTTTCCCCTTTGCCCTTCAAGTCGAGCTTAGCTGAAGCATCCCAATAATTGGGATGAATTTCATTATTCGAACTCTCAATTGCTTGCGCTTCATTTACATTTCCAACAAACGTATTTTGAGTTAATTGATTATTATTCGCCTTAGTAAACTGAACTCCAATAAAATTATCCATGACTTTGTTGTTTGCCATCAAATTTTCTTCAGATGTTTCCATATAAATGCCGACTCGGTTTCCAGTAAGTGAGTTTTCAGCAATGCGGCTATTTTCTACAAAATAAATTAACAGCCCTTGTGCATTAACATTATTACGGTTATAAGAGAAATCATTGCCTACCACTTGCACACGATTAACACGCATTAACATCGTTCCCGTCATATTATACTGAGCAATGTTTTTTTCTAGCACATTATCATCGGCAAACATTAAATGCATCCCATATCGAGAGCCTTGAATATGATTTTGACGTAGTGTATTTTTGTGACTTTGTTCTAAGTAAATTCCGTCTTGTACCTTGGCAATCTTCATATTTTGAATCGTATTATGACTAGATTCCCATAAATCAATACCATTTCCTTTTCTTTGACCAATAATGAGGCCGTTTTGTATATTTACTTCGCTCGCTCCATCAAGTCGAATACCGTAACGTTTTGTTTCAATTTCAAAATCAGTTAACTGATGCTTAGAGCCTGAGATCGAAATAGCTGTTGCTTCCTCTTCCTCGCCACAATATTCTACTTGGATTTGTTCGAGTGAAACACGTTCTCCTTTAATCGTAATAGCCGGCTGTTCTTCACACGAACGAATCAACACCTCCCCTTGACCTTTCAATATAATCGGTTTTGTAATTACGAGATTTTCTTCATATATCCCTTCCGATATCTCAATCGTTTCACCAGGTACTGCGCGTTCAATTTTAGATTGTAATGTTGCTGCATCGGTCTCCCTCGGCAAAAGCAAAACTAGAACGAGAATCAATAGCATATACTTCAACTGGCTCATAAAGCCCTCACCTCGCTCTCTTAAAAACTTCTCTTTATTATTAAATTCTATAATTGTGGAAAAAGTTTGAAAAATAGATGAATAAATCCAAAACCATTTGGCATTCTTCCTTACAGTATCGCGAAAATCTTTATCTTTTAAACACGAAAAAGAGTTTACCTACCCATATAACGGGCAAGTAAACTCTTCTCCTTAATCTTCCTTCTCTACATGAAGCACATCTCCTGTGTTTGCATCAATCACTAAGTCATACTCCAACCACTTTTTCTCTACTTCAATTTCATATACGAGCAGGCCATTTTCCATATCCAACTCAACATCTGTAATCGTCCCATTCGCTACTTCCTTCAAAGCAATTTTCTCCGCTTCTTCGAGACTAACCTTAGCTGCCGAATAGCTCTCATAATGATCATCATCGTACTCCCGCTCAATCACTTCCCCATTAGAGGCATTCATTTCAACATCTTCATAACCATTTTCGGTTTTCACTGTCATTTCGTATGTTAACGATGCATCATCTAAATCTCTCTCAACTTTCGTCACTTCACCTTTCACTTGTTCAGAAACACTTTTAACTGCTTCCTCTTTTGAAACTGTCCCTGCGTTTAGAGCATAAGCTGTAATCGCGGAGACCCCTCCGAGGACTAACACTCCCGTTACCATTACTATTATCATCATTTTCTTTGTAAAAAATGTTTTCATCATAAAATCCTCCTATCTGTTAGTAACTTCATCATAGGATAGTAAAATGAAAACAAGATAAGAGCTAGATTAAAATTTGATGAGAAACGAGATATTCACAGTTGTTCCAACTCCTACTTCACTTTCAATGGCAATTCTTCCTCCTAGTGAATCCACAATTGATTTAGCAATCGATAAACCAAGACCGCTCCCACCCGTACTTCTTGTTCTTGAAGGATCAACTCGATAGAATCGCTCAAAAACATGTGGTATATCTTGTTTAGGAATTCCAACTCCTTGATCTTGAACACGAATCATTAAGACTTCCTCAGAAACCTCAATCGAAACCGTAACATCCGTTTCGCTGTATTTCAATGCATTATCAACTACAATAATCAGTACTTGTTCGAATCGGTTAGCATCTGTTTCATAAGTAACCTCTTCTGGCTTCGCTATCACTTGCACGATGCGATTCGACGTTTGACTAAAATTCCGTGCCACCTGCCTGCATAATGAAACGATTTCAACCTTTTCAATAGAAAGATTGTTTTTAGAAGCCACTTGCAATAAATTTTGTGTTAGTTCCTTCATTCTTAAAGCTTCATGATGAATGGCCTCTACTGCCTCTTCTTGAATATCCGTCTCTTCCTTTCCCCATCTCTTCAAAAGAGAAGCATAACTTTCAATCACCGTAATCGGTGTTTTCAATTCATGAGAAGCATCAGAGAGAAATTGCTGCTGTTGATAATAATTCTGTTCTAGACGAGCCATCATTCTATTAAAAGCAGCCCCCATTTGTTCAAGCTCATCCTTCGCTTTATCCGGCAAAGGAATTTTCTTAAATTGACTGCTCTGTTCAATCTCAACCATCGTACGACTCATAATGGAAACAGGCTTTAAAATAAGTGTCGCTAACCGTTTACTAGCAAAAATAGAGATAAAAATAACGAATAAAGACATAGCTAAGAGCACAACTGTGAGCATTACTAAATGATCAATCACTGATTCAATTGGCTGTGAAACTTCAATAACGCCCTGTTGCTGCCCTTTATTTTTTATAGGCAAACGATATATTAAAACGTACTCACCATCAACTTTCCTTAGTTCAAAGTCATCCTCTGATACATATTTTGTCTCTAAAGCAAGCAATTCCTCTTCCTCCGTAAATGGAGAGACCGCATTCTCTTTTCCATGATAGATGCGCACCATCCCGTCATCCGGAATCATTGATTCTATATCAGCAAAACGGCTTGTTAAGCCGACATTTTCTTCAATCAGCTGAGCTTGTTCTTCTAAAAATTCCTGTTCTCTTTGCAGGGAAAGCCAAAAGAACGCGATTGCCACTAAAGCACTTAACATCAATAGCATGACTGTCAAAAAGAACATCGAATACCATTGAATTTTCGTTCTGATTTTCATCGACGGTGCTCCTTTATGCTATACCCCACTCCTCGATGCGTATGAATTAACGGACACTCAAAAGGATCGTCTACTTTTTTCCGAATATAACGGATATATACGTCAACTACATTTGTATCACCTGTAAAATCATAGCCCCAAACATGTGTTAAAATCTGTTCACGTGACAGCACTTGATTTTTATTTTGCATCAAATAGACAAGTAAATCGAACTCTCTAGACGTTAGCTCAATGTTCTGATTATCCCTTCTGACCTCTCGCGTTCCAAGCTGCAGATGAAGATTTTCAACAATTAAAAGGTTCTTATCTTCTTCTACATTTGTGTGATGGGATTGGCGTAAGCACACCCGTATTCGAGCCAGCAATTCTTCTATTTCAAACGGTTTCGTCACATAATCATTTGCACCATGGTCTAAGCCGCTTACTTTATCCGGCACGGCATCCCGAGCTGTTACGAGAATAACGGGCGTATGTGTATTATTTTTTCGAAAACGACGGAGAACTTCAATTCCATTCAGTTCTGGAAGCATAACATCTAGTAAAATTAAGTCCCATTGCTCCTGTTCTGCTTTTGCTAACCCTGTTTTTCCTGTATAAGCGGTATCTGTTTCGTATCCTTCATGACGCAATTCAAGCGTCAGAACACGGGCAATGCTTTGTTCATCTTCAATAATTAAGATTCGCTTCCCCATCCTATTCCCACCTTTCTGTTATTAGTGTAGCGAACCAACATTAAAATATTATGAGAACAGTACAGAGAGAAAAAAAGTTGGCTGTGAATATTCACACCAACTTAACCCCTTCATTATTTCCAATGCTTTTCGATAAACGCATCGCGCCCTGACTTTTTTCGATCATCTTTATAGTGAACTGGATTCTTCCTATGAAAATCTTGATGATATTCTTCAGCAGGATAAAACGTCTGTGCTCGTAAGATTTCAGTCACAATCGGTTTCTTAAAAGTCCCACTAGCTGCAATCTTCTCCTTCGATGCTTCTGCTAATTGCTTCTGTTCTTCGTTATGATAAAAAATTGCTGTCCGATACTGGCTTCCTCGATCTTGGAACTGTCCTTCTGCATCGGTCGGGTCAATTTGCGGCCAAAATAAGTTTAATAATCGTTCATAAGAAAACAACTTTGGATCATATGTAATTTCAACCGCTTCATAATGCCCTGTCGTTCCAGTTTTCACCTCTTTATATGTTGGATTTTCAACGTGTCCTCCCGTATAACCAGAAATGATTCCTTCAATTCCCGGCAGTTCCTCAAAAGGTGAAACCATACACCAAAAACAGCCGCCTGCAAATGTTGCTTTTTGCATGTAAATCAGTTCCTTTCTCTACATTATGAAAAAAATATACCATATCTTGTACCAAATAGCGGCATTCAATCTCTCCATAATCACTATGTATAAAAAGGAAAATATAACAAAAGATACTAAACAAGAATTTATAGTAGGTGGTTTCTATTCATAAAACGGATTCGATTACTCCATTTCAATTAATCCTTATTGCTACGACAACTATTGGTTTAAATAATCATGTGTTTGCCATCTCTCCTTTGATTAGAGAAGTAGGACGGGATGCCTGGATAACGGTTATCATTACGATGCTGCTAATGATGCTGTGGATACCATTATTAATGTACATTCATAAAAAAACGAATAGACAGCCTTTATTTGAATGGCTTAAAAAATCTATTGGCAAAAAAGCAACTAATATTTTGACCTTTATTTTTATTAGTTATCTTATAGTGATGGCAGGCTTTACTTTAAGAGAAACAATTACATGGATTAATATTTTATTCTTACCAGAAACACCCGTATTTTTAATAACCGTTCTGTTCATCTTTACATGTTGGCAGCTTGCTATTACTAGTTTACGCACATTAAATATTCTTAATATTTTTCTATTATTTTTTATTACGTTACTTGGCTTTTTTGTCTCTTTCGCTAATATTCAGTATAAAAATTTCATGCTGCTTCTTCCCCTCTTAGAACATGGCTATCAACCTGTGCTAAGCGGCACCATCTATCAAGCAGCTGGTATAGCAGAAATTTTCCTTTTTCTTTTATTGCAGCATAAAGTGCAAAAGCCGCTCAATTGGCGTCATTTTGTCAGCATCATTCTTATCTTAACGCTTCTAACAATAGGTCCCCTCATTGGAGCGATTATAGAATTCGGACCAACAGAAGCCTCTATACAACGCTTCCCCCCCTACGAAGAATGGGGATTAGTATCGTTAGGTAATTTTGTAGAGCATGTAGATTTTTTATCGATTTACCAATGGTTAGCTGGGGCCTTTATTCGCCTCGCTCTATTACTTCTGTTAATGAAAGAAATACTGCCAGCTAAAGCAGACAAGCTTAAAAATAAATATTTATTCGGTTTCTCTCTTATTATTGCGGGAATAGTATTGGTTCCTATTAGTGACTTTAGATTTTCTTACCTGACAGCCAATATTATTTTACCTGGGACATTTTTGTTCTTTTTTAGTTTTTCTCTATTAATAAGTGTACTGGCGATGATTTCTTCAAGGAAAAAACGGGGGGCCAGCTATGAAATTTAAAACATCTAAAAAATTAATTCCCCCTGTAAAAGAGGGGCCTCAAAAGAAAAATAAAGGCATAACACTGAATGAAGAAGCTTTAAGAAAGCTGTTTACTAAATGTATTGATATTCAATTTTCATCGTTACAATATAATCAGCACACTATCACCCTCGTCTATTGTACGGGCTTGGTGAATACAGACATGTTATATCAGGTTGTTCCTAAGCGATTTGAAGATTTTTTCACTCACTTAAAAGGAGAGATTACATTAGACTCCCTTCAACAACTTTCCCTTCCGTCTCTTCAACTAGTAAAAGAGGAAGAACAAGCTACCGACGCTATTTTTGAAGGCAAGCTGCTCTTCATTGTACAAGAGCAAAATCTTATCATGTCAGTAGATATTGCCGATCGGCCTGAACGTCAGCCGGAGGAAACGGCAACAGAAGTGAGCGTCAAGGGACCACGTGATAACTTTATTGAAAATATTACAGTGAACTGTGCCTTGATTCGGAAGAGGTTGCGTACGACGACGCTTGTCGGAGAAGCTTTTGAAATTGGTAAACGCTCCAAAACAAAAGTATCACTTTTATATATGGAGGATATTGCTGATCAAGATTTTCTCCAACAAATTCGCCAGAAACTTCAGTCTATTCATATAGATGGTCTGTTAAGCGGTACACAGTTGGAAGAACTAATCAATGATAGTCCCTATTCGGTCCTTCCTCGTCATGCTTATACAGGCAGACCTGATTTTGCTGTCGAGTCTTTATTAAACGGCCGCTTCGTTCTATTAATTGATGGCATTTCTTATGCCTATATCACACCAGTTAATCTATTTTATCTATTAAAAAGCGCTGAAGATAAAGAATATAATTATTTATACAACTCTTTTGAAAGGCTGCTCAGAATAGTCGGTGTTTCCGTTGCCGCTTTTTCACCTGGCTTTTGGGTCGCATTAACGGCTTTTCATCAAAATCAGCTGCCCTTAACGTTATTAGCAACAGTCATTGAATCACGAAGAGGGGTCCCATTCCCTACCGCTATGGAAGCGATCTTAATGTTACTTTTGTTTGAATTATTTAGAGAGGCTGGCATGAGGCTCCCTTTGGCTGTTGGACAAACATTAAGTGTGGTCGGCGGGCTGATTATTGGCGATGCGGCGATTAGAGCTGGCTTAACGAGTCCAGCTATGCTCGTCGTCATTGCCGGCTCTACCGTTGCCACATTTACTTTAGTCAATCAATCCCTTGTAGGGACTGTTTCATTGATGCGCTTTTTCGTCATTTTCCTTGTTTCTCTTTTTGGCTTTGTCGGCTTTTTCGTCTCTATCTTTTTAGTTGGTACATATGTAGCTAACATCCGCACATTTGGAGTACCATACTTATCACTTGCGACACAGCTAAATATGAAGAATATCCTAAAAACTATCTTCCGCTTACCAGCTCAGAAAAAGGATACACGCCCCGCCACCCTTAAGCCTCATGACCCTACTCAGGAGGGAGAGTCATGAGGCAAACTGGAAAAAGAAAATGTATATATTTAGCCCTCCTTCTCACGATGGCTCTTCCATTAGCGGGGTGTTGGGATACGAATGAACCAGAGCGCATGGTATACGTTCATGGACTAGGCATTGATTATAAAAATCAACAATATACAGTTTATTTACAAATCATTAATCCTCGCCTTTTAGCTAAATCAGAAGTAGCCGGCGGTACTTCTGGAACAAAGATTGAGGTCGGCCGCGCATCTGGAAAAACAGTAAATGACGCAGTGTTTAAGTTATATAAGTCATCTCAGCGCAGGGTTTTTTGGGGACATCTTGGTTTTGTTATCTTCACAAAGGAAGCAGTAAAAGCGGAAGCGATTCAAGCAACTACCGATTTATTAGACAGATATCGAGAAACACGATACCGTCTTTGGATGTATGCAACAAATGAACCACTAATCGATGTATTAACAGCAGTTCCCATTATGGAAATGTCAACAGCTCTATCTCGAGTAAGCGATCCGCTTGCTACCTATAAACAAAGTTCGTTTGTTAAGCCAATTGATATGCGTGAATTATTCATTCTACTAAATGAACCGCCTTACGAAGCCAATATACCTTATATCAATTTAACAAAGGAAAATGCTTGGAAAACAGAAAAAAAGAGTCATCAAGTCATTCAAACAAAAGGCATTGCATCCATCAAAAATAAGAAACTCCAAAAAATAATAGAGAATCAAAACATATACGGCCTTAGGTGGATGACTAAAGATATGAAGCGTGAGGAGTTAACTCTCACTACTAACGAATTTTCAGATGTTAGTTTACTTATTAATAAGGTAAAAGTTAAAATAAAACCTATTGTTAAAAAAAATAACATCCAATTTGCAATTTCTATTAAAGCGGATACCGTATTACGAGAGAACCCTAAAGATAAGAGTTTAAAAAGCATAATTCAAGTTGCTGAACAGACAATTAAAGAGCAAGTGAAGGAAACTTACTTGCTCGGGGTTGAAAACAATATAGATATATACCGCTTATCAGAAATGTTATACAGAAAAAATGTTCAAGCTTGGAAAAATGCAGAGCACGACGGGAAAGTTCCATTGACCGAGAATTCAATTCAGAAGCTGGATGTCCAAGTACATTTAATTCATGGAGAAAAGAATCGAAAGCGTTCTACTATTAAATAAGCTCTCTGACAACCTAGTTTCTCACTAACCTCAACCTAGGTTGTCTCCTTTTTCTTACGAAAGAACTGCAAAGTCTGCTCTAAGCAAAAAAGCAAGTTCGCCGCAAAACGAACTCGCCTCTCTATCGACCTTATTTAAACCAGCCCTTTTCTTTAAAACGGACGATGGCTTCAATTCGATTACTTACGTCTAATTTATCAAGAATAATAGAAATATAATTACGAACAGTTCCTGTTGTTAAATAAAGCTCTTTCGCAATTTCCTTCGTATTTTTTCCATCAGCAATTAAACCAAGTACTTGTTTTTCTCGCTCAGTTAACGGATTTTCTTCTTGAAACGCCATATCAACGAGCTCAGGAGCATAAATCCGACGACCATCCATAATAATTCGAATTGAATTCGCCAGTTCCTCACTTGGACTATCCTTTAATAAATACCCGCTCACACCGGCTTTTCGCGCTCGTTCAAAATAACCAGTACGCGCAAACGTTGTTAAAATAATAACTTTGCAAGCTTGATTTTGAATTTCCTCAGCGACATCTAACCCGCTTTTGACTGGCATTTCGATATCCATAATGCAAATATCCGGCTTCAAACGATTCACTAACTCAAGCGCCTCTTCACCATTGCTCGCTTTCCCGACTACTTCCATATCTTCTTCCAAATCCAAAAGAGAACCCAGCGCTCCCAGCAGCATCCGTTGATCTTCAGCAATGACTATTCGAATCATATTGATTTCCCCCGTTCCGCTTGTTTAATCACATTCGGCACTCTAATAACGAGTTTCGTTCCATTTGATGCTGGAATGTCTAAACTCCCATTAACAAATTCTAATCGTTCCTTCATCCCTTGAAGTCCATTTCCTTTAAAAAAGTCTCCTTTATGCTGAAAACCGACCCCATTATCTTCTACTTCTATATACCACTCCGTCGGCAGCTGCTTAATCACTAGCTTACAAGAAGAAGCATGACTATGTTTAACGATATTATTAACTGCCTCTTTTAAGCACATACTTAACACATTTTCCACTAACAATGGTGTATCTTTAAGCTGTGAAGAACCTACTAGCTCCAGCTTGATTTGTGCCGCATTCAAGATTTGGCGAATTCGAAGCATTTCTTCGACAAGACGCGTACCACGCATTTCAGACACTAAATCGCGTACTTCCTTTAGAGCCGTGCGCGCTGTCTGCTGAATATCTTTAATTTCATTTTTAGCTGCCTCTGGACTGCGAGTCAGTAATTTGCCTGCCAAATCACTTTTTAAACCGATTAAAGAAAGCTTTTGCCCTAATGTATCATGCAGATCGCGAGCAATTCGCTGTCGCTCTTCTATTTTAACAAGCTCTGAAATTCGTTTATTTGCATCCTCTAACTGTTCTTCCAACTGCTCCCTTTTCTTTCGATTGTATGTGTTAAATGGTATCAAAACTACACCAATCACACAAATGACAATGAACGGGAACTGCGTAAGAAAAATTTTATTTTGATAGAGAAACCCTACATTTACCCCCAATATTGTAGTGATGATATGGATGGTATATAGTGTATAAAAACCAATCTTATTTTGAATATTTCCAATAAAAAAAGCGAGAAATAAAGCAAAATAAATATAACCAAAGAGACTCGTCATCGCAATTGAAGTGATAATTTGAATGGACGTCCATAAATAGACACTCCACCCCTTCGCAGCAAAGGATAATCCATAAGCGACAAAAAATAAAAGAATCATCCCAATCCCAGCTGCAATTTCTAACTTAGAGGACGATTTAAAAATAAAATAAAACGGTAGAATACAAAAAATAATCCAAACATAAGGGCTCAGCCCAGTATTCTTCGGGAAAATATGATACCAATTTTTTTTCATAGCAGCCTCCTTTCCTGTACATTGTAATCTAATCAAAGACTAAAAAACCATTCATAGCAAGAATGGTTTTTAGCTTTTTATTTTTCTTGAAAGCTTGGTTGAGATTTTTCTACCAAAATCTTCGCTTCATGGAAGCCAACAAACGTTTTACTTGACTCATCCCATAAGCGGAATCGAAGTGCTTTTAAACTAGAACGAAGCGTAATCGTTGTAGCCTGTTGCAAAGGTGGTGTAGAATCATGTGCTTTCTCAAGATGATAATTCGGAACCTTCGGGCTGAGGTGATGTACGTGATGAAAACCAATATTTCCTGTCACCCATTGCAATAGCTTTGGAAGCTTATAATATGAGCTTCCATCAATCGCAGCTTTCACATAATCCCAGTTTTCTTCCTCTTCAAAATAAGAATCCTCAAACTGATGTTGTACATAGAACAGCCAAATTCCAAGCAACCCTGACACAAACATAATTGGAAGCTGGATCATAAGAAACGCTTGCCAGCCAATTGCTAAACATAATAATGTATACAGTACAATAACAGAAACATTCGTTACATACGTATTGATTCTTTCTTTCTTACGTGCCCCTTTTCGATTAAAACGATTGGAAACTAAGAATAAATACGCTGGTCCTAATCCAAACATCACAAGCGGATTTCGATATAAACGATACTGAAGACGACTCCAAAACGAAGCGTTTACATACTCTTCCACCGTCATAATCCAAATATCGCCTGTCCCTCGCTTATTTAAATTACTGCTCGTCGCATGATGAATTGAATGGTCTCTCTTCCACTTTTCATATGGAAATAGCGTAATAACACCTGTAATCGTCCCTAAAATATCATTAGCTTTTCGGCTTTTGAAAAAAGACTGATGGCAGCAATCATGAAAAATAATAAAAATTCGGATTACAAATCCTGACGCAATAATCGAAAGACCTAAACTCAACCAATAAGAAATTTCTAAACTATAATAAGCAGCAACCCATAACAAAATAAACGGTGGAATCGTATTAACTAACTGCTTCACACTCGTTTTCACATTAGACTTTTCAAAAGGAGCGATTTGTTTTCTTAGATTGACTTGATTTTGTTTACTCATTTCTGCCTCCTGAACAGTTCACTTCTCTTTTATCTTGAACAATTTACTTCTCTTCTATAATAAAAAAGAACACAATACCGTTATAGTCATAAACGTCAGGTAGAGGATATGACAAATGTCATATCCTCTACTTATTCAAATTCTATATGTTGAATATAACATAACAGCAATATATTGATTTTTGACAGTTGCTATTATCGCTATTTCTTTATAGAAGCAAATTGTTTATCTTTCGTTATCTTCTAGCGTTTGAAATAGTAAATTGGAATAAGGATGTTTCAGCTGCCCAACATCCAAAAGATGAAATGTTTCAATAATCTCTCCTTGATACATAACTGCCACTCGATTACACAGTTCCTTCGTTGATTGTAAATCATGAGTGATAAATAAGTAAGATAATTGTTCTTGCTTTTGAATTCGTTTTAACATACGTATAATAGAAGTTTGTGAAGTAGAATCTAGACTGGCTATTGATTCATCAAAAATAATAATGTCTGGTTTCACAGCTAAAGCTTTTGCAATACAAACTCGTTGTTTTTGTCCACCGCTTAATTGGTGAGGATATCTTGTTAAATAGGAAGCATCCAGATTAACTAACTCAAGCAATTGTATACATTGAGTTCTCCATTCTTTGTTTTTAGAAAAATAGTTACGAAGCGGTTCAGTTAAAATTTCCTGTACGTTCATCTCTGGATGCAAAGATGAAGATGAATCTTGTAATACCATTTGTAACCGCTTATACAACTGAATATCCTTTATTTGATTGCTATTAATCAATTCCCCATCAAGGAAAACCTGACCCGAAGTGACAGATTCTATTTTCATAATCAATTTGGCTATCGTACTTTTTCCGCTGCCGCTTTCACCAACAATCCCCAAGCATTCTCCTTTAGACAATGTTAAATTAACCTGATTAACAGCTGTAAAACGCTTCTTTCTTCTAAACCACGATAATTTCCTCGATCTAACAGAGTATTCTTTAGTAACATTACATA
The DNA here is from genome assembly GCF_036962285.1 of Bacillus sp. JJ634. Lineage (NCBI taxonomy): Bacteria > Bacillati > Bacillota > Bacilli > Caryophanales > Bacillaceae > Bacillus > Bacillus sp. JJ634. The sequence goes on along the minus strand of NZ_JBALMU010000048.1, from coordinate 58,560 downwards.
ACTCAAGAAGGGTCAAAGGACGACTCCTCCTCGGTCCATTTGAACCACACGGTCGGCATATTTCTTAACACTTTTCTCATCATGAGAAATAAGTAAAATCGTCAATTTTAATTCCTGTTGCAGCTGCTTAAGCAACGTTAAAACCTTTTCACGATTGATTACATCAAGAGCAGTCGTTGGTTCATCTGCAATAAATATCTTTGGCTGCAAGCTTAACATCATCGCTAATAGTACCCGCTGTCGCATTCCTCCACTTAATTCAAAAGGATATAGAGATAAAATGTGCTCTGGATCTGAGAAACCGACTTGATTTAATAACGAGTGTAAAGATGTTTCTATACTTTTTTTGTTCCCCTTCTTATGCCTTAATGTTTCTACCATTTGTCTTTTCACAGTTTGAATAGGATTTAACCCATTTAAAGAATGTTGAATTAATAAACCAATTTCATCACGGCGAAGCTGTTGGAGACGTCTTTCATCATAGTCTATAATATTTTCATCCCTATATATTATTTGCCCATGCGTCACACGACAACCTTTCTCCAAAAGTCCAACTATTGCATGTGCAGTTAAACTTTTTCCACAGCCGCTTGGACCAGTAATAGCAAGCATTTCCCCTCTAAATAATTGAAACGACATATCATCGACAATCGTTTCCCACTTTCCTTCATTCTGATAAGAAATTTTTACATGTTCGATACTTAGTAAGGGATCTATATTCTTCTTCATCTTACACCTCTTTAAGAGTAGTAGAATCTAATTTTCTAAATCTGTCGCTAATTAATTGACATGCTAATACGAAAAATAAAATAGCCATCCCCGGAAAAATCATCACATGTGGAGCAATTTGAAAATAAGCCGTTGCATCATGTAACATCGCTCCCCATTCAGGTGTTGGAGGTTGGATTCCTAACCCTAAAAAAGAAAGTCCCGCAATAGCCAGCACGATTTTCCCCATATCCAATGCACTAAAAACAAGAACAGATACAAAGATTTGCGGAAGAATATAACGTTGCATAATACGCCGATGTGAATTTCCTGACATGCGCGCCGATAATAGATAGTCCTCTTTACAAATCTTAATCACCAGACTCCTAATAAAGCGAACATAGTTTGCCCAACGAACGATTATGATTGCAATAATCATATTAATAAATCCAGGTCCTAAGACACCAACAATTGCAATTGTGAGAACAATATCAGGAATAGCTAGCATACTATCAATTACTCGCATAAAAATATGATCTGTTCGACCACGTACATATCCTGTTACTAGCCCAATTGGAATACTAATTATTAAAGTAAAAATAAGAAGAAGAAAAGCAGCTGTCATACTTATTCTAGCTCCGTAAATAACCCTTGATAATATACAACGTCCTAAATGATCCGTACCAAATGGATACATCCAACTTGGAGAAGATAATCTATTAGCTAAATTTACAGTTACAGGGTCGTGAGGAGCAATCCAAGGAGCAAAGATTCCAATAAAAAGGATTAGTATAAGCACCCCACTTCCTACTATTACGTTTATATCTAATCGATATAATATCTTTTGCATGAATACATTCCCTTCTAACTAACCCTTAAGCGCGGATCTACTAGAACATAAATAAAATCTACAACCGTATGAATACAAACAAATAGAATAGATGCAAAAATAACATACCCTTGAATGACTGGATAATCTCGCATATTAATTGACTCAATAATATATCGTCCTAGACCTGGCCATGAGAAAATAGATTCTACAATAATACTTCCACCTAGCATAAAAGCAAAACTTGTCCCTATCATCGTCACAATTGGTAAAAAAGCATGCTTGAGCACTTGAAAAACTAATATTCGTCTCTTGGACATGCCCCTTGCTCTAGCCGCTTTCACAAAGTTTTGGTTCATCATATCCAACATACTTGTCCGTAACACTCGAGCATACACGGTTCCTAATCCTAATCCCAGTGTTAGCGCTGGTAACACGAGATGCTGCCAAGTACCATTTCCCATAGAAGGAAGCCAGCCATATTGAACAGAAAATAAATAAATGAATAGAAATCCTAACCAAAAAGAAGGAACGGCAGACCCGAAAAGAGCCATAAGTCTGCCGATTCTATCTAATATCCCAGCTGAATAGACAGCTGTTGAAATTCCTAAACTGAGAGTAATCACTAGCATAATCAATAAACCAGCACACGCTAGTTCTAAAGTAGCCGGTAACCTTTCGAATAGTTCATCAACGACGGGCTCTTTAGAAACATAGGAGTTTCCCCATTGCCCAGTGAAAACCCCCTTGATCCATTGGACATATTGACTCCCTATAGATTCTGTTAATCCTAGCTCCGTGCGTAATGAGTCTAGTGCTTCTTTTGATGCAGGAACATCATTTACTTTTAACATAATCGTAGCCGGGTCTCCAGGTGATACTCTTAGTAGTAAAAAAGTAAGTGTAGCGACGCAAAAAACAACAAAAACTAATTGAATCAAATGTTCTATGAAAAACTTAATCATCTACACTATTCCACATCAATTTGTGAATGATTATAGTAATACTCAATCGGATGAGCTATAAAGCCTTTCAAACCATCTCTAACAGCAAATACCGTATTGGGGAAAACAATAAATGACTGTGGAATATCTTGATTAATTTCCTGTTGTATTTGAATAGCTAATTGATTGCGCTCCTCCAAATCAGTTGTTTGACTTAACTGATTAATCATTTTGTCAACCGAAGGTGACACATATTTACTCACATTTGATTCACTATTAGATCGATAAAATATTTCTAAGAAGTATTGCGGATCACCTGTATGTGCTGTTAACATGCTGTACATTGATATATCCCAATCTTCATTCGCTAATGTATCGTCAATATTCTCTACTTGACGAATATGGACTTTCATTCCTTCAGCTAATAATTTATTTTGGATTACTTCTGCCATTACTGTTAATTCTGGACGCTGTGGAAACGTTAATAATGTTGCTTCAAATGCCTTTCCTTCTTTTTCCCACATTCCCTCAGAATTTTTCTTCCAACCTTCTTGCTGCATTAACTGAGTAACAGATTCAGTTTCTTCTTTATTTTCCACTTTGCCAAATGGCAAGACAGGAGAAAATGTACTATGAGCTACAGCCCCTTGTCCTTTCATGACTGAATTCACAATCTCTTCACGTGGGATTAACATATCAACCACTTTTCTCAATGCTAACTCTTTAAATAGAGGAGATTCCATATTGTACATCAGCATATGTGTTCTTAATGATGTAGCGGTTAACACTTCAAATTTCTTATTCTTCTCTAAAACATCAATATGATCAACAGAAATATCGGTTGCCCCGTCTACATCTCCAGATTGTAAAGCCATTAGTCGCGTATTAGCATCAGAAATAAATTTAATTGTCACTTCAGATAATAATGCTTTCTCGCCCCAATAATCTTCATATCGTTCAACAATAAGTGATTGATCTTGATTAAATTGTTTAATTTTAAATGCCCCTGTAAAGGCAGGATAGCTATCTTTATCATTAATTGTTGCTACATCTACGATGATTGTTGCTGGGTCAGCTAAATGCGCAATTAAAGCCGCATTCGGTTGTGTAGTTTCAATTTTCAACTCAGTATCTGACACGGCTTCCATCGATTTAATTTGTAATAAATCTTTCGCTTTTGGGTTTTTATCGATAGAACGCTGTAATGAGTCTTTTACGCTTGTAGCATCCATTACTTTCCCATTATGAAAACTTACATTTTTTTGCAATTGAAATAACCATGTTGTGTCATTTTCTTGTTTCCATGATTTTGCCAGCCAAGTTGTAGGCTCCAATTCTTCATTTAATTTAATTAATGTTTCCGCTGTTCCAGAGCGCATAACTTCCCAGCTATCACTACCATGTGGGTCAAGGCTTGCTGGACTCCACGAAAAAGCTAAGGTTGCTTTTTGGTTTGAATCTTCTTCATTAGTACCTTTGTCTGTTGATGTTTCATCATTTCCAGCACATCCTATAAGTGCTAGAAGGCATAAAGCAAGAACCATCCATAATCCTAAGTTTCGTTTCCTATTCCAATTCTTCAACATGTTCTTCCCCCTATAAAATGATTAAAAACAAAAAAGCATTTCTGACTATATAAAGAGGTCAGAAATGCTTTTAATGATAAAAATAGGGAATCTACACCTATAATCATCCATAGATGATATACGTACAGACTTGTGATTATCAGCACACTAACCACCTCCCTAAAAATCCCGTAGGTCTAACAGTGATGTTCAAATAGGTAGGTCTCCTGACTCAGGGCATTCACTCTCAATCCTTCCCAGGTGTTACCCCAGTGGTTTTTCTGAAAGCTCACAGCATATCATACTGTTTCCCTACACAGTGGCGGGTCCGTGTCGGAATTAAACCGACTTCCCTATTAAGCAAACGAAACTTCCTAAAGCTTCATTGTGCACCTATTTTCTACATATGAAATTTTTAACATTCTGTTATTTCAAACACTTATATTCTAATTAAAAATAATAGTTATATAATTAACGATTGTCAATGGAAAACTAGACATTCTAGTTAATAATGCACATGTATCAAGACAGATGCTTTTCAATGAAACAACAATGGAACATTTTAATCTTTCTTTCGGAACTGGATTCTATCCTACATTCCATTTTATGCAGGCTGCTTACCCTGAATTAAAGAAATCTAAAGGTAAAGTGATTAACTTTGCTTCAGGTGCCGGAATTGATGGACAACCTACACAAACTTCTTATGCAGCCGCAAAAAAAAGGCTCAATCATTAATATCTCTTCTTATACAGCTCAAATCGGTCAAGGCTTTAATCATTACTCAGCGTCTAAAGGTGCAGTACGTGCTGTATCTAAGGCAGCTGCAACAACTTTTGGTTATCAAGGAATACGTGTAAACGCCCTATTCCCTGGAATTATTGAAACACCTATGACAAAATCGTTAGAAACATCAAAAGAACTTCTAAACCGTTTAGTTCAAGCAACTCCCCTTCAACGATTAGGTCATCCGGAAGATATTGCAAATGCAGCATTATTTCTAGCATCTGATGAATCGTCTTATATCACTGGTGCAGAATTAGTTATTGACGGCGGCTTTTCTGCTCAATAAGATTAATTATATGGCCCATACGAATCTTTTCCGCACTCACTCCCTGTTTCGACAGGGAGCTTTATTGGATGCTAAGTGTCGTAATAATCCCCTTAAATACAAAGGGATTTTTCCTATTAAATAGGCTTTGTTAAATAATATTACTGATTATACAACATCCTATAACAGGGGCATTAAATAAAAGGCAGGAGTAATAAGGGATGAAAAAACAAACAATCTTTGAATTGATTCATATGATGGATCAATTAACGAATAATATGATTATTAAATGGAATAAAATGTTCAAAGAGAACCTAGGGATTTCCCATATTCTCGTACTAAATTATCTTAAAGAAAATGGAAAAAGCCGGCCATCAGATATCGCAAGAGCTTTAGGATTAACTCCTCCCTCTTTAACTCACTTATCTGAAAAACTCGTACAAAAAGAATTGGCCACACGAGTTGTTGATGATGAAGACCGAAGAATTATTTATTTAGCGATTACAAACAAGGGCGTTGAAATGGTTCAGATAGCACATGAAACAGGAAAGACATTACGCACAAATTTATTCGAAACATTATCAGAAGAAGAGCGACAACAACTATTAACTATCTATGAGAAGCTTAACCACTCGCTGGAAAAATAAAAAACATATGCTTGTTCTCATGTAAGACCAAGCATATGCTTTTTAACTATATATTCAAGTTGTTAAACTGGTATAAGAAGGCCCCCCCGCTCGTACAAGACATTGCTTTCCTATGAGCAGGAGTTAAAAATTGTTCTGCTAACTAAATGAGATGTACCCTAGCAGAAAACTAATTTGGATTATACTAATCTGCTTTTCTTAATTTCTGGATTTCTTGTAATTCCGAAATCGTTACTAATTGGTAGCCTTGCTTATTAAGTCGTTTAATAATTTCAACAGCAGCCTCTGCACTTGATTGATAAATATCATGCATGAGAACAACTTTTCCATCCTCTGCTTGAGCCATTACTCGTTTTACAATCTTATCTTTATTACGGGCTTTCCAATCTTCTGGGTCAATGTCCCATAAGATTACATCCATCTTCTTAAAATACTTATTAGTTTTTTTATTTGTCGCTCCATATGGCGGACGCATATGAATTGGTTCATATCCACTCACTTTTTTAATAATAAATTGGGTTTCTTCAATTTGACTTGTCACTTGCTTCTTATTTAATCTTGTTAATTGTGGATGGTCCCATGAATGGTTTCCTACCTCATTTCCACCCTCTAACATCTCTGTAATCATATCCGGATAATATTTCACTCTACTTCCAAGCACAAAAAATGTCGCATGGCTATCGTATTTTTTTAATGCTTTTAAAATGGTCGTAGTCGTACTTGTATTCGGGCCATCGTCAAATGTAAGAGCAATGACTTTTTTATTTGGGTCAATATTCATTTCTCTTTTAGGAAGCTCTGCCACAGCATTTGGCGGCTGAATTTCTTTAATTTTATTTTTATTAGCCTTATTATTTTGATATGTATCCAAAAGATCATTTTTAAAGACATTCTTTTTAATGGCAATTGTTTGTACTCCTAAATGACCGGGAGCAACTTGATTAGGTCTGAAATACAACACGATTGTATCTTCTAATATACTAAAATGACGAAAATTCTCTTTTATCGGCTTCGTTCCATCTTTTAAAGTATGCATCGAAGCAGCAATGTCTTGATTTTTCTTTAGTTGTGCATAAGAAATAGTAGATAATATAGATAAGTAATCTGAGTTTTCTTTAAAAACATCCTCCAATGAAAGGGACTTTTGTAGTGGAATATCGAAGTTGAATGTCTGTAGGTCTATATAACCATCTCGTTTATCAATTTGCTTATATTCTTCAAACACAATCGTCACTGTTTGTTTACTATAATGGACTATATCATACGTAATACTTAACTCGGAAGTTTCCTTTTGCGAGGAATTTTTCCCACTCAACTCTTTCTCATATTGAAAAATTCTCTCTGTTACATAACTTTTCAACGTTTCATCAATTATGTTCATTTCGAAGAATGGATAACTAACCGAATAACCTCCATATGTACTATCTTTGAGTAACATTTTCATCTCTACATCCGAATATTTGTTATCCATACTTTTTACCGCTTGAGCCTTTGAATTAATCAAATAACTAGCTATTCCTATTAACATACAACAACCGATTAGCGCAATAAAGACCCTCTTATAATTCAGTTTTCTCTTTCTTTCCATTTGTTACTCTTCCCCTTATATAATTCTAATAAATAAACACATTAAAATATCAGTTCTCTCAAGCGCTAGTTATATAAAAAGTTTTGTATGCAGCAATTTAGATTGCACGAAGGCAAGAAATCTTCCTCTCTCTGATTTTACCAGTATTGATGTTTTTAGCAATGGCAAAGTAAATAATTATCAAGAAATTGACGAAAAACAACGAGAAAAATAGAATGTTAGCAAATATATAGGTGTACCCTTTATTCATCATTATTATATGAACCTAAATCGCAATATAGCTGGATTTTTTTATAAAACTTATGAACAATAAAAATCCCTATTCCAAAAAATCGAAATAGGGATTGTGATTATCTTAACATATCTCCAAATTAATAGGCGTAAGTATACAACGCTTTAATGTGAGACATGTAACGAATGTTACTTGCTTCTTTCATCAATGTTGCTGGAAGACCCTTAAGTGGAGTGTTGTTAGCTCCGATTGTCGCAACACCATCTTTGCGTCCAAGACTTGCAAGTGTACCTGAGTTTACAGGATTAAACTTATCCATTTTTTGGCCTTCGAAGTATGCAAACAAGTTGAATCCAACAAGTTCACCCATTTGCCAAGCGTTTTGTGCAGTTGGTGCGTACGGACGACCGCCTTCTTCTGGGAAAGCAACAGCGCTGTCACCAACAACAAATACGTCATTATGTGATTTAGATTGAAGGAATTCATTAACGGTTGCTCTTCCACGATCCACTTCAAGACCTGATTCACCAACGATTGGAAGTGCAGCTACGCCACCTGTCCAAACAAGCGTGTTAGCGACGATTGTTTGACCGTCTTTTAATGAAATCTCATTTCCTTTAACGCCTGTTACAGGAAGACCTGTTAAGAATTCAACACCACGTGCTTCTAAGCTTGCTGTTGCGCGTTCAATTAAGTTATCAGGTAGAACTGGAAGAATCTTAGGACCAGCTTCTACAAGCTTGATTTTCAACTCGCTGAAGTCTACGCCATATTGTTTCGCAATTTTCGGGAAGTTATCAACGATTTCACCAACTAATTCAACACCTGTTAATCCGCCACCGCCGATTACGATAGTTGCATCTGCTTCATTTTTCGTTTTCGCATATTCACGAATGCGACCTTCGATATGGTTGTAAATTTTGTTAGCATCTGCTACAGATTTTAATACTAGGCTGTTTTCTTCAAGTCCCGGGATACCGAAGAATCCAGTTTGACTTCCTAAACCAACAACAAGAGCATCGTAAGTTAAGATAGAACCATCAGCAAGTTTTACTTCTTTTTTGTCTACGTTGAACGATTCAACTTTAGAAATTTTAATGTTAATATCTTTTCCTTTGAAAAGCTTTTCTAAAGGCACAGCAACAGCTTGTTCTTTAATAGTTCCACCTGCAAGACGATGTAATTCTGTGATGATTTGGTGAGTTGGGAATTGGTTCACCACTGTAACTTGAGCTTCATCCTTGTTTAAATATTTACGAACAGTTAAAGCAGAAAGTACTCCGCCATAACCTGCACCTAAGATGACGATATGTTTTGACATAGTTAATCCTCCGTCCTTACGAATTAAATGTGAAACAAACTATTATTTTTGGCTATTTTTTTCTGCTGTAATTTGAAGAAAAGCGTTTGCAAAACGGAACAACTTTTGTGCTTGTGGATCTTTAAGCATTTTTAAGATACCGAATAAACCGATTACTTCCTGATTTGTATCTGCACGATCTTTTGCTTCAATAGCAGTCGCAGCAAGACTTTTTACAGAGTGTGTAACTGGTTCTACGATTTCTGTAATTGCACTAACCGTATCGCTTTTTAATACTTCATCCGTGGCAACCGATTGAGCAAGATCGTAAGACTTCGTTAAAATGTTTACTAATTCAGTCAATTTCGGCAATTGTTCTACTAAAGTAGTCAGTGATTCTTGTACCTCAGGTTTTAATAGCTGATCTAGTACATCCAGTTGTTCTTGGCTCGCTGTCAATGCTTCAGACTTTTGTTGAGTGCTTGTTTCTGACATATCCAATTCTCCTTTACAATAAGCATAGTGCTTAATTTTGCATTTTCTTAACTCATATAAGTTTAGGAAACTTTGTAAAACTTTACACAAAAAAAATAAAACCTTTTAAATGTTTTTAAACGTACCAATACCAGTGACTCTTCTAATTATATCCTGCTATATAATTATTGAAAACCTTAAAAGTAGATATAAAAAATTCCTTTAACTGGATTAATAAAATTAAAAACATCCGCTAATAAACCTCCATAAACAAGAGCTGCGTTTATTAGTTGCGATTTTCTTCATAGAAAAAAATCCAACGTGCGATTCACGACAATACCTATCTTAACACAGAATGCGACGCATTAAAATGCACGACTTTCTTTTAAAATAAGTATGCGACAAATACCTACTCAATATGTGGCTACTTGGTCGTCATTCCTATATTTCCTTCTCATTAAACAACATGTGAATAACATCACAAACTATACCAGCAATTAAAACGAATTCAGACAATGACAGTATAACATAATTCATACATGATGTAACCATGTGCTTTAAAATGAATCTGTTAAATAAGATTGTTAATTTTTTACTCAACCATATTCATCTTATAGCCTTAAAAACTCTAGACGTGATAAACGTAAGAAAAGACGACTCATTTTCCTTCTGAGCCGTCTTTTACTTCTTCCATTAATATGTCAAGCTTCCCGCTACAATTAAACCAACTGTAATGCCGACTGCAAATAAGCTAAAACCGACAGCTGTGTTTCCTTCCTCTACCTTTTTTGCTAGATTTGTTTTCGGTGTTAAAATATATTCAATGACTAAATAGGCTACCACTTGTGTCGCGATTCCAATTAGGCCCCATAAAAAAGCATCAACTAAATTCACACTGCTTCCCCACACTGTATAGAGCGTAATCCCTAAACCAATGACTTTTCCCCATAACTTTAAAGCAACCGCAAGATTCCCTTCTTTAATTAATTGCCATTCTGAAAACTTCGTCGTCAGCGCAAATGCGATTAATCCAAGTACAATTAAAACAAATCCTGTCCCCACATAAGCTAAAAAATTTAAAAAACTATCCGAAGATATAAAATCCATCTCTATTTTTCCTCCTCTTTATCTAAGCCGATTGGCAAGAAATATGATTCATTATCTGTAATCTGTCTCCCAGCACGAATACCAATCGAACTGGCCTGACCATTTATATAGAAGCACCCGTACATATAGTGTACTTGCTTCTCTCCTTGTTCTGTTTGCACAACCGTTTTAGGAAGCTCGATAAACTGCTGATAAACCGGCACTGAATCTTTATATGTTTTATGCTGATCTTCGTCCATTTTTTGACCTGTGCCTTCATAAATTTCAACCGTATCTCCTTCGCGGCCGAAAGACGGTTTTTTTACATAGTTCACCTTTTGCTGCCAAAACCAGTCCTCATCCATATAAGTAGGCAAAAAATAGGATGAAATCCATTGATGTTCTTCCTCTGTATAAAAAGAATGCCTCACTTCATGTAATCCCCAAATAAGAGCCATAATAGCTTTTGATTGCAATAAAAAAGCCGAAGGAGGATTGATAACAGCCAACTCTTTTTCTTCCACAAGCTTCATTAAAAATTGTCCTACTTTTTCTTTCGTTAAAGGGTCTTCATCTTCGATTAGATGTTCAAGTGGATACGTCTGACGATACAACACATCTACTTTTTCACCCTGGTCATCGTACAGCCCCCGTTCTACTACAACTTCTCCATTCTCTTTAATCGCTTCCGGTACAACTCTTAATCGATCAAGACTTGTAAAACGGCTATTAAAGCCGCTCAGTTGCTGTAAATACATAGTTGTTAAGCGGTCTTCTGCGTGGTCTCCATGGGAAGCAAAAACAATATGGGGAGTTTTTCTTTTTCCGAGAAAGCGAACAGCTGCTTTAATAGCCTTCTGAAGCGCTTCTCGAAGCTTATCCTCACACGCCTCATTCGGATCTTTAAGCTGAAACGCTTTGCACACTTTTTCATTTATATTAAATGTCTCCATAATAAAAGTCGGTGTATCTGCATTCATCTCAAGCAACTTTACATCTTGCTCTGTCACCACTAAATCAAGGCGGGCGATAACACTTTCAAAAGGCAGGGTCTGTAAACGAATATACGTAAAAGATTCAGGCGGAAATCCAAGTTGAAGGAACGTCTCATCATCTAAATTCCTTAGCAATGGAGCCGTTTTATAAAAAATATGACCAATTCGCTCCGCCGCTGTTCGGATGCGTCTAATCGTTTCTGATGTTTCCTTTTTCACATCCCACAAAGCGTATTCCATGCCATATAAATCAGACCAAAACCCGTCGATTTGTTCATAAAACTGCTTCCTTTCATCATGAAACGTGCTCATTTACCCTCCAAATCCACCTTTTGTCCCACTTCCAATCCCCGACTTTACATAGGATTGATAAGAAGAACTTGTTTGTAATGTTTTTTTATTTGAATAAACAGTCCCGTTGTGATAGTAACCACCTGAGTGCGAGGAACTATCATCATCACAGTAATACGTTCCCGTCTTCTTATCCCAGTCCCAATCATCACAATCATATCCAGTCGGTTCCGGCGGACGATCTTCCCCGCAAGCAGCTAAAGAAGCAGCAAGCGCTGCCGTTAATACTCCTGCCATCATTTTCTTTGTTTTTTTCAATTTCTATACTCCTCTCCTCATGTTCACATCGTATAGCCAGTTGGTGTTACATATAACGCATACACTTTCCGGTCTTCATCAATTTCTGCTGAATCCCGCTCCCATTCCTTACCGTAATCATATGTATATACGCTGCCAATTACGCTTAACACATCTAAGTGGTTCCTCATATATTTAGACGTAATAAGCGGATGGTTCTTCTCTGCATTCAATTCACGAACTTCAAGCTTAATCCCCTGCGTCGAATCCTCCTCTTTTTCTATTAATCCCTCTTCAAACACTTCCACATAAATGACAAACAAATCATTTTCGATGGCAGAGGAAAGCTGTTTATATGTAATCCCTTCTTTAACGAAAAATTCACATTCTCTTCTTGCCAAAATTTGTTCTAAGTCAATACCTGGATAATGATAAATCGGGACAAATTGCTCAGGTCCCTTTTGCAGCCGATACTCCAAAATAACAGATTGAAACTCCATGCAATTCCCCTTCTCCTATGTATCTACCTTACGTTTGTTTATAATTCCGTATCTATTTTACTAGAATATTCACATAACCAATATAAGAAATACTATCTATTTTTTGTAAAATAGCTATGAAATATTACCGTAAAAACAATATCTCTAAAAGTTTCTACAGAAACCTACCAATACAAATCAGCAATTGGAATTTATAAAGGTCTTGAAAAATACTTTGGTTAATCCCCTCAATAGGGGATTTTTTTATTCACAAAATAGAGAGTTACTTATTGTTGCAATGAATAAATGACTTTTCTATACTTGGTAACTAAAGGAGGCGATTCTTATTTTAAAGAAAATCATTAAATCACTCTTAAATAGCGGAAGCAGCTCTAAACATAAAAGATACTATTCAAGCAGCTCTCGTAGAAAGCATTATTCAAGTAAACAAAATTATTATGGTCATAAACATTACAAAAAAGGACATAAAAAAGGATTTTTTGGTTCCCGCAGCTTTTCAAGCAGTTGATTATGAGGACTTATGATCATGATGTTTCAACACCTTTATGAAATTAAATACAATCGATTATTTATCGACCACATCAACCAAAGTAATAAGTACGAATTTTTAGACACCTTAGGGATTGGATCCTTTGGAGTCGCTTATTTACTTCAGCATAAGCTCACTAATGAGAAGTATGTTTTAAAACGACTGCGTGCTAAGCATAAAAATAAAGCCTCAACAAAAAATAACTTTCAGCAAGAAATTGCGTTTCTCCGAAAGGAAATGCATCCGAACTTGCCCACTATCAAAGAGGAAGGCTTTGTTAAAGGCCTTCCTTTTTATATGATGGATTTTATTGAAGGCCATACGTTTGAACATCTTATTTTTAATAAGGGACAAACATTCTCCGTCCATGAATCATTAACACTCGTCAAACAATTATTTGAAATTGTACTAACGATTCATGATCACGGAATTGTTCATCGCGATTTACGTATCCCAAACATCCTCCTGCATCATAATAAACTACATGTCATTGATTTTGGCTTAGCGTGTTATATGAAAGAGAGTATAAACATCGATACGATAAAAAATCCGAAAAAAGTAGAAAATCATATTAGCGACCTTTACTATATTGGACATTTCTTACTGTATTTACTATATTCCAATTACACGCCTCATGATAAAAAGGAACGATGCTGGCAGGAAGAACTGCAGTTGCCTCTCTATGTACAGCATTATATAGAACGTTTACTTCTAATTGAACAAGCATTCCTGGATACTCGGACGGCTTATGAAGCACTTCCACTGTAAAGAGGGCCCACAACTTTGAAGAGGGCCCTCTTATCAATGACTTTTGAATTTTATCTATGTGAACTACAGGATTTGAATGATATCCTGATCTTGGCTGGTTACACCTTCATTAAAGTGCAGCTTTGTTTGGAAACGATAAGATAATTCATCCGTTGAAGCACTAATAGACGCTGGAAGCTGGAAAGTAAACGGAAGAGTATATAGTTCCTCAGAATTAACTAGCTTGGAAGTCAAAGTGATTTTAGTATCTATTACTTTTTCAGTACCTGCAGCTTTATCAGTCAATACGAGATTACAATCTATTCTCTTTAACTTTTGTTCAATGCTTCCTCCGTTGATAGAAAAATACCCATAAACGACCTCACCAGGTCTATACGCTTCCTTTTGCAAAATCAAATCAATTCTTGCTGAACCTATTCCTAATAGAGCCATGCTTTTCCTTAATATCAATGAACACCCTCCTGAATTATTTATATAACAGTAATTTTTTTGTCGTAAGCTTTTCGAATATTTTTATTTCACCTTATCCCTCAAAAGCTAAACTTGTTATTAGTCATTAGCTTATGGAATAGGATTTTCATGTTTTTATTTGATACATTCCCCAACCTTTTCTTATTTTTAAATAGCTAGGAAACTTCTCCCCCACCTATCTTCTT
>NZ_JBALMU010000048.1:43872-44074 GCF_036962285.1 Bacillus sp. JJ634 | reverse complement strand
TTAAGTGTGGGATAAAAACAAAAAACCCTTACCAGTAGATGGTAAAGGTTTAAAATACACATATAAAGACCTTTACCAGTAGGCAAAAGGTCTGGCTAACAACGTTATGTTGCCGACAAAGCCGGGAATGATACACTCCGTAATGACGACTTTGTTGTAAAAGCTACTCCCCTTAAGAAGAAGTATTCAACTATTTAAAAGT
>NZ_JBALMU010000048.1:0-43815 GCF_036962285.1 Bacillus sp. JJ634 | reverse complement strand
AAAAAACTTTAACCTTTTTATATCTATAGGTAATAACTAAAAATGGAAAATATGGTCCAGAATTATTAAGAGCTAAACTATCATTTGAAGGGTTATTCTTTCAAATATAATTGCGCGATGATTCCTTTCCGTTATCTGTTGAACATGTAAATAAGAGGGACTTTATCACCACTCTTTTACTTACAAAATTTAGTTCTTAAGAAATTCACTATCATTATTATGTGTACCAAAAGAATCAAATTTCCAAATTTTACAATTTTTACCTAAACTTCCAATTCATTTTCGATTATTATTTTATTAGAGTCCCTAAACACTTATTATACATATCTGAAAATCAAGGGATTACAAGATTATTAGGGGGAAGTGTGATGAGGAAAATTTCAAGGCTGGTCGTTCCGACGGCAATGGCTCTAACTATGGCAGTGTCTTCTACAGCCCTTGCAGCGCCGCAATCAAACCCAAACGGACCTTATGTAGAAAACGAGCAAAATATCTCGCTCTCAAGCTACATGTCCAATGAAGAGTTAGCCAAAAAGCTTCAAAAACTGGAAGCCTCCTCAAAAGGCAAGATGAAGCTGGAGATTGCCGGATATTCAAATTTGGCTCCTGATGGCTACCAAACTGAAGAAGAAAAGGGCGATCCATTGTATGTTGTAAAGTTTGGAGAGGCTGATCCAAACAAGAAACGGATTCTCATTACCACTCAAATTCACGGAAATGAGCAAATCGGCACTGAAGCAGCCATTGATATTATCCAAAAACTATCAAGCGGCGGCAAGGAAGTAGATGAAATACTAGATAAGGTGTCAATCTGGATTATGCCGCGCATCAATCCAGAAGGCGCCGATAACCAATATGAAGGAACTTGGTATCCGACCAGGTATACACACCAAACATGGCTTCCAGGAAATATCGGATTACCAGGTGATACTACGGCACCTTGGTACTACAACGCCGACGGCAGTGAACGCGCACAAAACAATAACGGCCGAGTCGTATACGGCATTCCTGGATATGACCAAAATCGTGACTACAATCCGAACTTAGACTTCAGAATTGAAAATCAAGACAAATCTCAGGTAGCAGCATTTTTAAATAGCAGGACAACAAATAACAGCAATTACGGAGGATTTTTTGTAACGGCTGAGGCTCGTACTGTTTCCTCTGTCTTCAAAGAATTTAGACCAGACGTATACGTAGATGTTCATCACCGAGGCTTCAATACCGTTTCAGATGAAGATAACCGCTCCGTTCCAGTTCAATTTGCGGCAGTGGTTGCCGACCCTTACACAGATCCTTTCACCGGAAAACAATATGAAGTAGATGCAGATGTTCTGAAGCTGGGCAAACAAGTAAATGCCCTGTCCAATCTGGCATTACAGCGAGGCTTCTCACATTATGGAGCCATTCAAAAATATCGGGATGTGAACCTGCCTGGTACGGCTCTCGGTGCATTTGCGTTAAATGACGCTGCGATTATGCTGATCGAAATAAAAGGACAGAGCCAAACACTTGGCCAAAAACAGGCTGGTATGCTAAAGGAAACTGTTAAAGTTCCATTGTATGAGGTATTTAAAGGTCTGGCTGACGGTTCCATTTACAATGTTGATCCTCAAGTTTACGATGACATTCCGGAATCCTCGAACAGTATCAGTGATCCAACAACACGAGACGCTGACACAGGTTTTTAAACATGGGAAAAAGCAAAGAGCAGTGATTGATAGAATCACTGCTCTTTGCTTATAAAGCTATAATTGTTTAGATTTTTAGAACAGAGGATAATTATATATAAAGGTTATTAGTATTAATTTGATCAAATTTTATTTTAAAGCAACAAATGTATCTGCAATATTAAATAAAATCACAAAATTCAAGCATAAATTCCCTAAAAAATAAAGCAAAAAACCACCAACATATGTATTGGTGGAGACGGTGGGAGTCGAACCCACGTCCAGACATAACGGCACTTAAGCTTCTACGAGTGTAGTCGACATATTCATGTTTCGCTTACTCATTTGCCTGTCGACAGGCGTCTGAGCAGCTAGTCTGATTGTTCTCTTCCTTCATCCTCAGACGGTGGAATCCGGCGTAGCCCACTTAGAGTGAGTCCCTGACCCTACCACATGGGCAATGGAGGGAGGAACAGCTATCGACTGTTATTAAGCAGCGAAAGCTAAGTTGTTGTTTTGTTTGCCAGTTATAGGCTTTGACGTTTTAACGAGGCCGATCCCCTCGACTCGCAACCTAAGCTCGAACTATCCCTGTCGAATCCGTAACGTCCCCAGTATAAGAATGGAGCGTACGAGAATGAATAGCAAGCATTGTTTGCTGTGTTATTCAGTTGTCATCGTTACAAGAATAATTATAGCATGTTTCTTCAAAAAATCAATTGTAAGTTATTGTAAAAATACTACATCTTTTGACGTTCACGGAAAGCTCGTTCAATATCACGTTTTGCTTCTTTTTTCTTCAAGTCATCACGCTTATCGTATTGCTTCTTCCCTTTACCAAGCCCAATTAATACTTTTGCAAAACCGTTTTTTAAATATAATTTTAACGGAACAATCGTATAACCTGTTTCCTTTGTTTCACCTATTAGTTTATTAATTTCCTTGCGATGAAGCAATAGCTTTCTCGTTCTCAATGGATCATGATTATAACGATTTCCTTGCTCATACGGACTGACATGCATGTTGTGCAAATATAGTTCCCCGCGTTCAATTTTCGCAAAGGAATCCTTTAGATTCGCTTTGCCTGCTCGAATCGATTTAATTTCTGTTCCTTGAAGCACTATACCAGCTTCAAACGTATCTTCAATAAAATAATCATGGTACGCTTTTTTATTTTGTGCTAATTGCTTGCCTACTCCTTTTGGCATCTTGCTCTCCCCTTCTTTAGAGAGGATGATGACTCATCCTCTCTCATACATTATCTCTTTTTTGGTTTTTTCTTACGCTTAGCAGACGGCGCATTTTCATAAAACTTTTTCTTTTTTTTCGGTTTTCGTTCAGACGAGGAACGTTCAGAGTTTCGACCTCCACGTCCTTCATCACGACCATTTCGTCCGCCGCGGCCGCGCTTTTTCTCTCCTGCATTTGCTTTAAATACACGTTTCTCACCAGAAGATGGACGTGGACGACTCACTTTCATACCGATAATTTCAAAATCAACTGCACGCTCTTCTTTATTTACATTGCTAACCCGAATCGAAATTTCATCCCCAATTCGGAACACTTTTCCTGTTCGTTCTCCTACCATCGCTAGTTGACGTTCATCAAAGCGATAATAATCATCAGTCATATAGCTTACATGAACAAGCCCTTCAATTGTGTTTGGCAACTCCACAAACATACCAAAATTCGTAACAGAACTAATAATTCCATCATACTCTTCGCCAATTTTATCAAGCATATATTCTGCTTTTTTCAGCTCATCTGTTTCACGCTCAGCATCTACAGCGCGACGCTCCCGCTTAGATGTATGATCTGCAATATCAGGCAGCAAGGAATCCCATTTTTCTTGTGTAGCAGGGTCCAATTTGCCTTCAATTAAATACGTGCGAATAAGGCGGTGTACAATTAAATCTGGATAACGGCGAATCGGCGATGTGAAATGTGTATAGAATTCCGTAGAAAGACCAAAGTGACCTAAGCTTTCCGGGTCATATTTCGCTTGCTGCATCGAACGAAGCATGACCGTAGAAATGACCATTTCTTCCGGCTTGCCTTCTACCGCTTCAATAATTTCTTGTAAAGCCCGTGGATGCACTTCATTCGCTGATCCACGAACAAGATAACCAAAGTTTGTAATGAATTCGAAGAAGCGTTGTAACTTCTCTGGCTTTGGATCTTCATGAATTCGATAAATAAACGGAACATCTAACCAGTGGAAATGTTCTGCTACTGTCTCATTCGCTGCCAACATAAACTCTTCAATTAATCGTTCTGCCACAGAGCGTTCGCGTAGAACAACGTCCGATGGATGCCCTTCTTCATCAACGAGCACTTTTGCTTCTTTAAAATCAAAGTCAATGGCTCCGCGATTCATCCGTTTACGACGCAGAATCTCAGCAAGCTTCTCCATTTCTTGGAACATCGGAATAATCGGCTCATAACGCGCAAGCAATTCTTCATCTTGATCCAATAAAATTTTATTCACATCGCTGTACGTCATTCGTTCTGTCGTTTTAATCACACTTTCAAAAATTTCGTGCTGTACGACTTCCCCTTCAGGCGTAATTTCCATTTCACATGATAAAGTAAAACGATCGACTTGTGGATTCAAAGAACAAATACCATTTGATAAACGATGCGGAATCATCGGAATCACTCGGTCTACTAAGTAAACACTTGTCCCTCTTTCTAACGCTTCTCGATCAATAGGTGAACCTTCTGTTACATAATGACTAACATCGGCAATATGAACGCCCAGCTTGTAATTGCCATTATCGAGCTTCGTAACCGTAACGGCATCATCCAAATCTTTCGCATCAGCACCATCAATCGTTACAATCACATCATTTCGTAAATCACGGCGATTGCCGATTTCACTTTCCGCAATAGTATCTGGCACAGCATTCGCTTGGTCCATCACTTCCTGAGGAAACTCTAATGGCAAACCATGCTTATGAATCACAGATAAAATGTCCACACCTGGGTCATTTTTATGGCCAAGAATTTGAATGACTTCTCCTTCTGCACTTGTACGCCCTTCAGGATAAGAAGTTAGTTTTACAACTACTTTATGTCCCTCAATAGCGCCGCCATTTACTTGTTTTGGAATAAAGATATCGCTTGCAATCTTTTTATCATCTGGGATGACAAATCCAAAATGTTTACTTTCAGAATACGTACCGACAATCTCCGTTACGCCCCGTTCAAGAATTCGAATCACGGTTCCTTCTCGTCTTGAACCGCTTGTTTCCGTAGAAACTCGAACCATAACAGTATCGCCGTGCATCGCGCTCTTTGTTTCATTTGGTGGAATGAAAATATCATCTGCACCTGGTTCATCTTCAGGTGTAACAAAAGCAAATCCCTTCGCGTGCCCAGACAACTTCCCACGAATTAAATTCATTTTTTGCGGCAGGCCATAGCGATTGCTTCTCGTCCGAATGACAAGACCCTTTTCTTCCATTTTGACAAGCGCCTTCACAAAGTTCTTAAAATCTGCTGAATCTTCAATTCCTAGAGCTTCTTCTAACTCTTGAACAGTTAACGGCTTATATGCCTCTTCTTTCATATAAGATAGAAGCCGCTCGATATGTTGATCGATTTGTTCTTCCATATTCAAAACCCTCCTTACATTAGGGTATATTTTTACTCATTCCAATCTAAACTTTCTAAAAATGAAAAGACATCTTCATGCAATTGTGCACGTTCCTTATCTAGCGTAATGACATGGCCTGATTCCTCATACCACTTTAGTTCTTTCATTGAAGATTGTACAGAATCATAGATAATATTGGCACTATCTATATTAATCATCGCATCATGCCGCCCTTGAACAACGAAAGTTGGCGCATAAATATGATCCACATGATTCCGTACATCCGTAATTAATTGCTGCAACGCTTGTAACGTATTCATCGGTGTTTCTACAAACTTCTTCATTTCTAATTCGATTTGCTCAGGTTCTTTTCCCTCATGTTTTTTAAAATTACGAGCGTATTGCAAAACACCCTCATACATGATTTCTTCGCTTTTTATATACATTGGTGCACACATTGTTACAATACCCTTAATAGGGACAGTATATCCTAATTTAAGAGAAAATACGCCTCCAAGAGACAGTCCTGCTACGGCAATTTCCTCATGACCTTTCTGTTTCAAAAAATCATAGCCCGTTATTACATCTTTCCACCAATCCACAGGACCTGTTGTGACTAACTCTTCTGGTGGGACACCGTGACCTTTATAGTGCGGTGCGTGACAAGTATAACCTCGTTGTTCTAAAAAACGGCCAAGCATTCGAACATCAGATGAATTCCCAGTGAATCCATGCAGCAATAATACAGCACGTTTCCCGCCTTCAAATGTAAAGGGCTGCGGCAATCTAATCTTCATTCCAAAAACTCCTTTTACACGAAACGTTTATATCTCTTCATAAATAGGGAAAAATATTCTTACCATACTAATTTTTTCATTTACTACTTCTCAACTATACCTGCTAAAGTCATAAAAGCGCAAGGCGAGTGTTTCTTAGCTCAAACTAGACACCAAAGAGGAACGAAACTTTATACGTTTAGCTATAACAAAGCTTATACTTAAAAAAAGAACATAGAAAAAAGCCTAGCTCATTAGCTAGACCTCTTTAATATCCGTTTATTCAAAATAAGCGATCAGCAACGTTAAAGCAAAGAAAATAACAGATAATACAACTGTCGCTCTATGTAGAACTAAATCTAAGCCACGCGCTTTTTGTTTACCGAATAATTGTTCTGCACCACCGGAAATGGCGCCAGATAGACCTGCGCTTTTTCCTGACTGCAGTAATACACAAGCAATCAATGCGATACAAACGATTACTAAAAGTGTCACTAATAAAGCATGCATGCATGAACACCTCCAAGACATTACTTTTACTTTACCATATTCAAAAGAAAAGCGAAAGCACCTCGGGCAGCTCGCGAAGAAAATAGGAAGAGGCCCGGAAAGGCGTTCTTTGCCTTTCGGTGACTCTTATCTTTTTCACAGCGAGCTAGGTGCTGGCGCTGGACAACACGAAAAGCGAAAGCACCTTGGGCAGCTCACGAAGAAAATAGGAAGAGGCCCAAAAAGGCGCTCTTTGCCTTTTGGTGACTCTTATCTTTTTCACCGTGAGCTAGGTGCCGGCGCTAGACAATCAGAAAAGCGAAAGTACCTTGGAACGTTCATAAATAAACTAGGAAAAATTCTACAATCTGGTGTCCTTAAGTAAAAAAATTGAATCTTCATTTCTTTTCTACCTAAACTTTGAGATAATTTCTATAGGCTCTAGAAAGAGGTGTCGTTGATGCTACAAAATATATTGCGATTTCTCGATTTTCTAGCTATCATTTTATCTGGTATAGCTAGCTATGCTTTATGGACAAGCGGCAGCAATATCGTCAGCATGTTACTAATCGTCCTTTCCCCTATTTTGCTTTTGCTTGCAAAATATCAAGGAAATCGATTATTGCTATTTGCAGCCTATGTTACAACAACTATTTATTTTACAGCTATTATTTACAACGGTTTATCCAATAGCCCTATTGACTTTTTCCAAGCTGATTTTCGTATATTACTTTTTGGACTCATTGCCGTCGCATTAAGTTTAATTGCCGCTGTTATTGGATTTGGAACAAATACGTTAACGATTCTTTGGCTCTCACTTCAAGGCATCGTCCTATATGAAACATTTAGTCAATTTCCTGCTAACCGTTTTTTAGAACATTTTTGGTCGGCACCTATTATCGATGCTGTTGTTCGTGATGATTATCCCATTTTATTAATGGTTATTTGGATTGGATTATTCCTTGATAAATATCAGAAAGAACTACAGCGCGAATATTGGTTTCGATAAGTACAAATGAAGGAGTCTTACTCATGTTAAAACAAGCAATTACAGCAACCGCCCTATCTTCCTTGTTATTCATTTCAGGTTGTTCATTTACGCAGCAAGATAATCAACATATTTCTCAAGAAAAAGAACAAAAAGAGCCAGCTGCACAACAGCAGGAAGAGCTCGAAGAAATACGTGAAGTGGCAGTTGACCAATCCGCCAAACCAGCTCAAGCAGGGCTGTACACGTTAGCCGAACCTGAAAATATTGCTGTTCTTGTGAATAAAGAATATAGCCTTCCGGAAGATTATAAACCTGCTGATCTCATTTATCCGAAAGTAGACTTTATTTTTAAAGAAAAAATTGAAAAAAGAATGATGCGAGCGGAAGCAGCAAAAGCTTTAGAAAAAATGTTCAGAGCCGCTAAAAAACAAAACTTACATTTAGCCGGTGTTTCCGCCTATCGTTCTCACGAAACCCAAGTATCACTTTTTAACAACTATGTAAAACGCGACGGCCTAGAGAATGCTAAAACATACAGTGCCCTTCCAGGAACAAGCGAGCATGAAACAGGATTGGCTATCGATGTCACAACAGCTGATGGGGCCTGTGCTGCGCAAGATTGTTTTGGGGATACGGCAGAGGCAGAATGGCTGGCGAAACATGGACATGAATACGGTTTTATTATCCGTTACCCAGAGGGAAAAGAACATATTACGGGCTATAAATATGAACCTTGGCACTTACGTTATCTGGGGATAGAAGCAGCAACAGAAATTTTTGAAAACGGTATTACATTAGAGGAATATTATAATGCTGTACCTGTTGATACAGAAGCAACAAAAAAATAATATGCAAAAAAAGTGCCTAATCCGTTTATTAGGCACTTTTTATGTTATTATCGAGTAGCTTAACATAGGCTAAAAATATTGGAGGAATTTCATTAGAGAAATAACGGGGAATATCCAGTTATTCTTAACTGTTTTATCTACTTTTTTGAGAGGGGAATACCATGCAAGCACAAACGCAAGAAAAGACTCAACAAGAGGAGAGGCAGTATAGAACCTTTCCGATTTTACTATCGTTTTTAATTGCTGGATTTATCGGTTTATTTAGTGAAACTGCGCTAAATATCGCACTGAACGACTTAATTCAAATTTTCGCCATTCAACCTTCAACCGTTCAATGGTTAACAACAGGCTATTTATTAACACTCGGCATATTAGTTCCTGTATCAGGACTCCTACTTCAATGGTTTACAACGAGACAGCTCTTTATTACATCACTCATTTTCTCCATTATCGGAACGCTTATTGCCGCTCTTGCGCCAAGCTTCGAGATTTTATTAGCAGCTCGTGTTATTCAAGCCATTGGTACAGCACTGCTTTTACCTTTAATGTTTAATACGATTTTACTGATTTTCCCGATTCATAAAAGAGGGTCTATTATGGGGCTTATCGGTCTCGTCATTATGTTTGCACCTGCCATCGGTCCAACGATTTCAGGATTGGTTATTGCAAACCTTAGCTGGCATTGGATTTTCTGGATGGCTCTTCCATTTTTTGCCCTTTCCCTTATATGCGGAATTATGTTTATGGAAAATGTATCAACGATCACAAAACCAAAAATTGATATAGTATCGATTATCTTATCCACATTTGGCTTTGGCGGAGTCGTTTATGGATTTAGTGTCTCAGGAGAAGGAGAAGGCTGGGGCAGTTCAAAAGTAATCATCGCTTTACTTGTCGGAATCATTGCGCTTATTTTGTTTACTATTCGACAATTATCGATGCAGCAACCGATGATGAATTTACGCGCCTTTAAATTTCCAATGTTTACATTAGGTGTCATCCTCCTTTTTATTGGAATGATGACGATTCTGTCCTCCATGATTATGCTGCCGCTCTATTTACAAAGCGGGTTGGCGCTATCCGCCTTTGCTGCCGGACTTGTTTTATTACCAGGCGGTATTCTCAACGGGTTCATGTCACCTGTTATGGGACGTTTGTTTGATAAATATGGTCCGAGATGGTTGGTTATTCCTGGGATGGTCATTGTAACTATTGTTCTTTGGTTGTTCAGCAGCGTTTCCATGGATACAGCCATTACTCTTGTTGTTGCTCTACATATTTTCTTAATGATTGGTGTTTCCATGATCATGATGCCTGCTCAAACAAATGGTTTAAATCAACTGCCGCCACAGTTTTATCCGGATGGTACAGCCATTATGAATACGCTCCAACAAGTAGCAGGAGCAATTGGTACAGCTGTTGCCATAACCATTATGTCAGCTGGTCAGAAAAGCTATATGAGTAACGTGACAAACCCTAATGATCCATTAAATGCTGTTAACTCTTTAAATGCAGGTATTCAAGATGCCTTTGTATTCGCTCTAATCGTCTCCGTGATTGGGCTCATATGTGCCTTGTTTATTAAACGTGTAAACGTTGAACAAAAAAACTAGCTCCCTTCCGAGTTAGTTTTTTTGTTTGGTTATCCAGATAACTATATTGTTTCATTTAACCGCTCGATAAAATCATGTAATTTATCTAATGTAATGAGGTTATAATTACATTTCTGACTATCTTCACAAATATAATTCCCTCTTTTAATAAATGTGCCTTGTTCTCCCCCTCTTCCTTTTGCTTCAGACATAAACATTCCTACTTTCTCATGGGCATTACATAATGTGCAAATGCCTTTTTTATTTAAACTCGTAAAGGTTCCTTGTAGACCTTTCAGCTTATGATTATGTCGAGCTATTATATACTTTCTATTGGATCCTTTATCATACCAACTTACATATGAAGTTTCCTTTAAATTCACATTTTCTAATCCAGGGACCTTTAGCTTCTTTGCTTTCGGAAACAATTTCTTTATCGTTTGCTCCGTTATCGTTTGAAAAGGAATCACATACGGTTCCACTTGTAAAAGAAAGGCCTCGGCTCCTTCATTATCTTTCACATCCATAATTGGAGTGAGCAACTGTTCTTGTTCCTCACTTATCTCTTCGAACAAACTGAATACTTTTTCTTTTGCAAGTGTCTTTAATGTAGTCAAAACATGTATATCATTAGCAGTTGCATGACCATTTATTAAAATCTGCGTTTGCCTGCGGATAAAGTTATATTGGTCACTTCTTATAAACGGCTCCATCTTTATCACTCCTACTTATAAAAAAAATAATCTTATCTAGCTTTTACTTTAAAAGATTCACTTTTTTTATTCAATGTAGAAAATGAGTAAGAAACAAATTCGGCATATTAAAAAACACAACTTATCGCCCATAATGGCGAAAGTCGATGTTTTTTCTTATACTATCATCCGCTTGATATTATAAATTCTGACGATAATACAAAAAGCACTGGTGACCTCTATACAAGATCCTCAGTGCTGACCACTCTTATTTAGAATATACAATCTTCTTAATTGTTTCTACGGAGAGACAATATTCCTCAGCTAATTGATCCATCTTTGACCCGTTTTGAAAGGCCTTTCTAATATGAATGTTTCGATCATCAATCCACTTTCTGCTTCCAGAACGCGTCCCCCATTTCTGATGAGCTGCTTCTGGTTTTGGAATATAAATCGTTGCTCCTTGAACATATTTTTGAATTTCATTAATAAGCGCTTTCGGTAAAACAGCCGTCGCTTTTACATATTTCATTTCTGCCAGCTCCTTATTTTTTAAAAATGAAAATAAGGTGCAAAGCCGTATATCAGAAATGAATCTATGCTTACTTGGGCGATATTCGTTTAATTAAAAGTCCGCCCCATGCAAAGAATCGCCTTCCCAATACTAGGCTTTGCATGAGTCGCTGCAGATTCTGGCAAGCTTATCCTGTTTGCCATTTTCTCCACCTCCCTATAATTGATATTATTATAAAGTAAATGACAGTTTCTTGCATCTTGTTTACTTTTTATCGAAAAAAACCTCCTATTAATGCGGATTACTCACACATAAATAGGAGGTTTCAAGCCATAAACGTTGTATGACACAATTCAGCCAACTTTTACTATGTCAAAATTAGCGTTTGATGTTGTAGAAAGATTTAAGACCATCATATACCGCTAAATCGCCAAGCTCGTCTTCGATGCGAAGAAGTTGGTTGTATTTTGCGATACGGTCTGTACGTGACATAGAACCTGTTTTAATTTGACCGGCATTTGTTGCAACAGCGATATCAGCAATTGTTGTATCTTCTGATTCACCAGAACGGTGAGAAACAACCGCTGTGTAACCAGCGCGTTTCGCCATTTCGATTGCTTCAAATGTTTCTGTTAATGTACCGATTTGATTTACTTTGATTAGGATTGCGTTTCCTACACCTTGCTCAATACCTTGAGCTAGTTTTTTCGTATTTGTTACGAATAAGTCATCGCCTACTAATTGAACGCGGTCACCAATGCGCTCTGTTAATGATTTGTGACCTTCCCAGTCATTTTCATCTAAACCGTCTTCGATAGAGATGATTGGGAATTCATTTACCAATTCTTCGTAGAAAGCAATCATTTCTTCAGATGTTAAACCTGTACGTCCTTCACCAACAAGATCATATTTACCTGTTTCCTTGTTGTAGAACTCAGAAGAAGCAACATCTAGTCCTAAGTAAACATCTTCGCCTGCTTTATAGCCAGCTTTTTCGATTGCTTCAATAATTACTTCAAGCGCTTCACGGTTAGAACCAAGGTTTGGAGCGAATCCACCTTCATCACCAACTGCTGTGTTTAAACCTTTAGAAGCAAGAACTGATTTTAATGCATGGAATACTTCCGCACCTGTACGGATTGCTTCTTTAAATGTAGGAGCTCCTGTTGGAAGAATCATAAATTCTTGGAAGTCTACGTTATTATCTGCATGTGATCCACCGTTGATGATATTCATCATTGGAGTTGGTAATTGCTTCGCATTGAATCCGCCAAGGTAACGGTATAATGGCAGCTCAGCAAATTGAGCAGCTGCATGAGCAGCCGCCATAGATACACCAAGGATTGCATTTGCTCCTAATTTCCCTTTGTTTTCTGTACCGTCTAAAGCAATCATCGCACGGTCAATGCCTACTTGATCTGTTACATCGAAGCCCATAATAGCTTCAGCGATAATTTCATTTACGTTATCAACTGCTTTTTGAACACCTTTTCCAAGGTAACGAGATTTATCTCCGTCACGAAGTTCTACTGCTTCATATTCACCAGTTGAAGCACCTGATGGCACGATTGCACGTCCGAAAAATCCGGATTCTGTTCCTACTTCTACTTCTACTGTTGGGTTTCCACGAGAATCTAATACTTCACGTGCATAGACATGTTGGATATATGGCATAATAAATCTCTCCTTTTTTGTTCGTAATTATATAGTGATTAGGGATTTCCCTGTCATCTCAACAGGTTTTTCAACACCAAGCAAATGTAACATTGTTGGAGCTAAATCACCTAAAATACCATCATTTCTTAATGTTACCTCATTTTTGGTCACAATAATAGGCACTGGATTTGTCGTATGAGCGGTCATTGGATTACCTTCTAATGTTATCACTTCGTCAGCATTTCCATGGTCAGCTGTAATAATCGCTGTCCCGCCTTTAGATACAATTAAATCAACAACGCGACCTAGACATTCATCAACTGTTTCAATAGCTTTTACAGTTGGCTCAAGCATACCAGAATGTCCGACCATATCAGGGTTAGCAAAGTTTAAAATAATCGCATCAAAACGATCATTTTCAATTTGCTCCACTAATGCATCGGTCACTTCATAAGCACTCATTTCTGGTTTCAAATCATATGTAGCAACCTTTGGTGAAGCAATCAAAATTCTTTCTTCACCTGGGAATTCATCTTCACGTCCACCGCTCATAAAGAACGTAACATGTGGATATTTTTCCGTTTCGGCAATACGCAGCTGCGTTAAGCCGTTTTGCGAAAGAACTTCCCCTAATGTATTATCAAGATTTGTTGGCTTAAAAGCAACATATCCATCTACTGTTTCTGAAAAGTGTGTTAAGCAAACGAAATGAAGGTGCTTCGGATGCTTGTCCCCGCGATCAAATGAACGGAAATCTTCATTTGTAAACGTGTTTGAAATTTGGATGGCACGGTCTGGACGGAAATTATAGAAAATAACCGAATCATCATCTTGAATCGTAGCAACCGGCTTGCCTTCTGCATCCGTCACAACGGATGGCAGAACGAACTCATCATAAATTCCATTCGCATAAGAGTCGTTTACACACTCAAGTGCTGATATATAAGCCGGACCTTCACCATACACCATAGAGCGGTAAGATTTCTCTACGCGCTCCCAACGCTTATCGCGGTCCATAGAATAATAACGTCCAGAAATCGTCGCGAATTGACCTACACCAATTTCCTTCATTGTTGCTTCTGCTGCTTCAATATAGCCTTTTGCTGTTTGTGGACCAACATCGCGACCATCTAAAAAACCATGAACGTATACATTCTTCAAGCCTTCTTTAGCAGCAAGCTTTAACAACGCATACATATGATCAATATGGCTATGAACACCACCATCTGAAAGTAATCCCATTAGGTGAAGGCTTGTACCTTTTTCCTTAGCATGATTGATTGCATCAAGGAATGTTTGGTTCTGAGCAAACTCCCCATCCCGAATCGCAATATTCACTCGTGTTAAACTTTGGTACACAATTCGACCTGCACCGATATTTAAATGACCAACTTCCGAATTCCCCATTTGCCCTTCAGGTAGGCCGACCGCTTCCCCGCTTGCTGTTAAATGGGAATGAGGATATTGACCCCAATAACGATCAAAATTCGGTTTTTTTGCATGAAAAACTGCGTTTCCCTTTTGTTCAGAACGGCATCCAAAGCCGTCCAAAATAATTAACGCAACTGGTGCCTTACTCATAACGTCCCGCCTCCAATAATTGTAAGAAAGAAGCCGTTTTCAAACTGGCTCCACCAACTAACGCACCATCAATATCAGGTTGCGCCATATATTCTTTAATATTCTCTGGCTTCACACTTCCGCCGTATTGAATACGGACTTCTTCCGCTGTTGATTGCGTCATTTGCTTCGCTACAACCGCACGAATATGAGCACATACTTCATTCGCATCTTCCGATGATGAAGATTTACCCGTTCCAATCGCCCAAATTGGCTCATACGCAATCACAGTTTGCTTCACTTGCTCTTCTGTTAATCCTTCAAGAGCTTTTTCAATTTGGCCGCCAACAAAATCAAACGTTTGTCCCGCTTCACGCTGCTCAAGTGTTTCACCGCAGCAAACAATCGGGGTTAGTCCATGCTTAAAAGCCGCATGTACCTTTTTATTTACTGCTTCATCTGTTTCATTAAACAGCTCACGACGCTCTGAATGGCCTAAAATAACATAATCCACATCAAGATCAGCTAATGCCGCAGGGCTAATTTCCCCCGTAAAGGCACCGCTTTCTTCAAAGTGCATATTTTGAGCACCGATTTTAACATCTGTTTTTTCGGATGCTTGAACAAGCTGACCAAGAAAAAGAGCTGGAGCACAAACAACCGTGTCTACTTCATTAGATGTTGGTACTTGCTGACCAATTTCTTTTACAAAAGATGTTGCTTCTGAAAGCGTTTTATGCATTTTCCAATTTCCTGCAATAATCGGTTTACGCATTTCATCCATCCCTTCATTCTATTATACGAGCTTTTATTTATCGTTTAACGCAACAACACCCGGCAGTTGTTTCCCTTCCATAAATTCAAGAGATGCGCCGCCGCCTGTTGAAATATGTGACATTTTTTCAGCCAAGCCAAACTTTTCAGCTGCAGCTGCCGAATCACCACCGCCAACTACACTATATGTATCAGTTGAGTCTGCTAAAGCTTGAGCGACTGTTTTTGTCCCATTTGCAAATTTATCAAATTCAAATACACCCATTGGGCCGTTCCAAATAACAAGCTTCGATTCTTTAATAATATTCGCATATAGCTCGCTCGTTTTTGGACCAATATCAAGTGCCATTTGATCTGCTGGGATGCTATCAATGTTCACAGCTGTCGCTTCTGCATCTGCAGCGAATTTTGGTGCTACAACAGCATCAACCGGCGTATGCATCTTTACACCCTTCGCTTCTGCAGCCGCAATAAAAGCTTTGGCCAGTTCTATCTTATCTTCTTCAAGAAGAGATGTACCAATTTCATATCCTTGTGCTTTAACGAAAGTAAAAGCTAATCCACCGCCAATGATTAAGTGATCTACTTTTTCAAGCAGGTTTTCAATTACATCAATTTTATCTTTTACTTTTGCGCCACCAATAATCGCTGTGAATGGACGCTCAGGATTCGCTAAGGCATTACCTAATACATCTAATTCTTTTTGCATTAACAAGCCGGAAACAGCTGGCAGGTAATGGGCAATTCCTTCTGTTGATGCATGGGCACGGTGAGCTGCTCCAAACGCATCGTTAACATAGACATCTGCTAACTCGGCAAATGCTTTTGCTAACTCCGGATCATTCTTTTCTTCACCAGGATAAAAACGAACATTTTCTAATAATAAAAGACCGCCTTCTTCTAGCTTATTGACTTCAGCTAATACGGCCTCCCCATATGCTTCGTCCACTTTATGTACTTCTTTATCTAGTAATTCACTTAATCGCTTGGCAACTGGTGTTAAACGTAGTTCTTCCACTACTTGACCTTTTGGACGACCAAGATGGCTAGCTAGAATCACTTTTGCCCCTTGTTCGACTAAATAAGAAATCGTTGGCAACGCTGCTTTAATTCTTGTATCATCTGAAACTTGTCCATCTTGCATCGGAACGTTAAAATCCACCCGACAAAATACACGTTTTCCTTTCAGCTCTACATCTTTAATCGACTTTTTATTCATAGTGTAAAGAACCTCCTTAAAATTGGTCCGTCTTTTTATTTATCTGTCAAAAAGGGAGATGCCGATGAAGCCTGACTCTCCCTGTTCTCTTTTTCAGTATAATCTGTTTGCTTTGTTTTATCCAAAAACAGGTTATCACGGATATAACTGCACAACCCTATCTATGATATCATTTTCCGTATTATTTTTTTAGTGGAGTTTTAAAAAAATCTCACAAAAGTGAGATTTTTTTAAAAACTCTTTTCTTACAACACAATAAACGGGCAATCCCTCTCCTCAAGATTATGAGGAGGGGGATTGCCCGTAAATGCAACTAATCATTAATTAAGAGAGTGTGAAGCTTCACTTTATAATCCTTTAGACGCTATATAGTCAATTAAATCAAGAATTCGATGAGAATAGCCTGTTTCATTATCATACCAAGATAGTACTTTAACTAAATTACCTTCCAATGCCATTGTTGATAAAGCATCAATTGTAGAAGAAGCAGGACTTCCATTATAGTCACCAGATACTAATGGCAATTCGCTATAATTAAGAATTCCTTTTAACTCCCCTTCAGATGCTGCTTTCAATGCTGCATTTACTTCTTCAGCTGTTACATCTTTTTCAAGTTCCACAACAAGGTCTACAATCGACACATTCGGTGTAGGTACACGTACAGCCATCCCATTTAACTTTCCTTTTAATTCAGGTAAAACTAAAGCAACAGCTTTTGCAGCTCCTGTCGAAGTAGGAATCATATTCTCTGCTGCAGCACGCGCTCTTCGATAATCTTTATGAGGAAGGTCGAGCACTTGTTGATCGTTTGTATATGAATGAATAGTTGTCATCATACCGCGCTTAATTCCGAACTGATTTTGTAACACTTTCGCAAATGGTGCCAAGCAGTTTGTAGTACAAGATGCGTTAGAAAGAACGTGATGACTCGCTGCATCATATTGTTCTTCATTGACTCCCATAACGATTGTAATATCCTCATCTGTTCCAGGTGCTGAAATAATAACCTTTCTCGCTCCAGCTTCTAAATGTTTCGCTGCATCTTCTCGTTTTGTAAAGCGGCCTGTTGATTCGATAACAACATCAACACCCAATTCCCTCCAAGGTAATGACGCTGGATCACGTTCTGCTAATACCTTTGTCTTATGACTACCGACAATTAGATACTCGCCATCGACTGATACTTGTTCGTCAAGTGTTCCATGAACAGAGTCATATTTCAACAGATGAGCCAACATATTGGCATCTGTTAAATCGTTAATCGCTACAATTTCAATATTTTGGTTTGCTAATGCTGCACGAAATGCGACACGCCCAATACGTCCAAATCCATTGATTCCAACTTTTATTGTCATTATAAATTCCTCCTTAAAGTTCATCCTAGCTTTTCTTTTCAACCAGAGATTAATTCTCGGGCTGCAGCTTCATCTGTAATAAGAACAGTTGTAGCATGTGTCCCCCTTATATAACTCCGAATGGCTTTCGCTTTCTTTTTACCCCCTGCAACTGCAATCACTTTCTTTTCAGGAGTAAGATCCTCTAGCTGTAGACCGACCGTTAACACTTTGTGAACAACTTCTCCATCTTCACTAAAGTAATATCCAAATGCCTCACCAACTGCCTTTTGTTCCACTAATCGTGTTAGAACACTTGGCTCAGACTTTCTTCTTTCCGCCATTACCAACGCTTCTCCAATTCCATGAATGACCATCTCTGATGACTTTATCGTCGAAATCACTTCTTTCATGGACGGCTCCTTCATCAAGGAAGCATAAACTTCATCACTTAATTGATCTGGAACATAGAGAACTTTGTATGAAGCGTGAACTTTTTGTGCCATTTTTTCAACAATCGTATTAGCTTGATTTTGAGACATCTCACCGACTCCACCGCGTGCGGGGACAAAGGTAACTCCTTTGCTATATTCATCCGAAACAAGAGAATCTGCCACAGCAGCCATTGTCGAGCCTCCCGTAATAGCAATGGTCCTTCGATTTTTCCATTCATGCTTCATGTGAGCCGCACAGGCTTTTGCTAATTCTTTTTTCACCCACTGTGACTCATCACAATTGCCGGACACAATAATGACTTCATCAATTTGAAGCATCTCCCGTAACCTTTGTTCCAATATATTTATCCCCATTACTTCTCGCATAATCCCCTCTAATTGTTCAAGAAGCTCCTGCCCTTCTTGAGAAAGATTCATTCCTGAACTATGCACTTCAAGAAGATTCTGGTTTTTTAAAAAGTCAACTTCACTTCGAAGCGTTCGCTCTGTCAATTGCAGATGATTAGCCAGACTTCGACGTCCTACAGGCTCCATAGCCTTCACATACCGAAGAATGTTGTATCGTTTTTGCATCGTTTCTAAGAGATCAGGTAATAATTTTCTCTGTATGTCTAATAATATTTGCATTCGTATAAACTCCTATCCAGACCAAAGGGACACTATACGTCCCGCATATGACTTTATTGTCCCACGAACACCAAAAAAATATCCCTGCTATAATGTTATTCTAGCAGGATTATAATCGTTCTTCAAATATTAATTAAAAAATTATCTCTTTATTCTCTGTAGCAATTCCTCTTTCCATACATGACCATACTGAACTATTTCCCCTTGCCATTGCACAACAGGAATCATTATTCCATACCGCTCGGTTAATTCATCACTACAGTCAATATCAATTTCTTCATATAAAATTCCCATCTCCGTCTTTATTTCTTCAAGTACGAGCTTTGCTTGATCACATAAAGAACATTTTTTTCGACTGTATAATTGAAATGCATTCACTGCCAATTACCATCATCCTTTTTAATCAAAGCGTTTCCGTTTCGACGACGACGGGATTCCTAATTGTTCACGATATTTTCCCACCGTTCGGCGCGCTAATACAAGACCGTGTTCTTTTTGTAATAGCTCAACAAGATCTTGATCCGAAAGCGGCTTTTTCTTATTCTCTGTCTTAATTGCAGCGGCTAATAAATTCTTAGCCTGTAGTCCCGAAATATCTTTCCCATAATCGGTCGATGAAAGAGAAGTAGAGAAAAACGTGCGCATGTCAATCGTGCCAAATGGAGTCTGTACGTATTTTCCTTTTACTGCACGACTAACCGTCGATTCGTGAATGTCTAACTCATCGGCTACATCCTTCATCGTCATTGGTTGTACGTATTCTAGTCCATGATAAAAGCATTTTGGTTGTTTTTCCACAATGCAGCGCATGACTCGTAAAATGGTTTCCTTTCGCTGTTGAATTCCGCGTGAAATCCATTGATACTCCTGCCATTTCTCTTGAACAAATTGCTTAACCTGTTTATCTTGATGCTGTTTCATTCTATGAAAATATTGTTTATCAACACTTAACTTTGGTGTATTGCCATCTAGATCGCCGATAAATAATTGGCCGTCACGAACTTCAACAATGACGTCCGGCACAATATATGTCGATTTTTCTTGATGAAAGTATGAAGCTGGTCGTGGATTAAATGTCTGAATATAATCAAACACTCTTTGAATGTCTTGTAAAGATACACCTAATTGCTTACTAAGCTCTTTCCATCGTTTATTAGCAAATTCAAGAAAGTAGTCTTGTAAAATCATTTCGGCTAATGGCTCTCTAGCATCTGCATAGGCTTGAATCCATAAACATTCTTGAAGGTTTCTTGCCCCCACACCATGCGGTTCAAGCTGTTGGAGTAACTCCAGACTGTTTTGTAACGCATCAAAGGTAATAGAAGGGGTACATAAGTCCTCTAGTTGAACACGTAAATAACCATTTTCATCTAAATTTTGAATAAGAAGATTGAAGGCTCTCTGCTCTTCTTTCGCTAATTTTTGAAGATTTACTTGTGATAGAAGATGGGCTTCAAGCGAAGGATGGTCTTCACTTGCTTGCTCAATCCAGTAATCCGAATCATAATCTTTCTTCGTCCGTTTTCGTTTTTTTCGATCCATTCCTAGATGAAAAATTGTAGATGAAGGCTCATCAACGGATAATAAAGGATTCTCCATCATTTTATTTTCTAAAAAGGCAGAAAGCTCCTGCGTCGAATATTGTAAAAGGGCTATCGATTGAGTTAACTCTTGAGTCATTGCCATTTTTAACGTTTGCTGTTGAAACAATCCGGCTTTCATATTCACTTGCAAATCCCTCCCCAACTCTATTTTACAATATTAGAAAAAAATAACATACACCTTTTCTTGAAAACGCTTACCTTTTTATTTGTTTTTATTCACTATATGTTGCAATCATACATTTACGACAAAGATTGACGAATGCATGCTAAAAAATTTATCCCGCACTTAGCAGGCAGTAAGAACCCACCCTAAAACTCATGAGGAAACAAAGAAGATAGGCGAGAAATAACTGCCCGTAAAGGTCCGATTGGTAAACCTTCACCAATCAGGTGCGTACGGTCACTTGATTGAAGCGAAGCGGAAATCTCAGTAACCGCAGGACGTGGCTAACCATCAGTGAAGGGTGAAAGTTTCACTTTATGAATCTTTCAAATTAAGAGGTAGAGTAAAGGAATGGCTACGTGAATAAATAGTAGGTAATCACTCTGCAAAATAAAAAAAAGCCCCCTCCTTCACTTTATGAAGGAGAAAGCTTTTGGACGCCCTCGGCAGGAATCGAACCCACATCTCAAGAACCGGAATCTTACGTGCTATCCGTTGCACCACGAGGGCAAAATCATTTTTTTAATACAGTTCATTATAGGCTAGATAAGATATGTTTGCAAGTGAATTTATGGTTTAAATTTGCCACGTTTGGATATGATGGATAAAGAACTTTCACGGTTAATTAAAAATTGCAACAAAGAAGAGGCGAAATCCAAATCTTTGGAAGGAGTCACTAGAAAAATGTCGAACAAATATATACATAAATAAGGTTGTTTTGTTTGACCTAAATTGACCAAAAAGTGTATCATACATACATAAACAAATTTAACCACTTTCTTAATCAAAGGAGGAACTAAACATGAACTTAATTCCTACAGTTATCGAACAAACAAACCGTGGGGAACGTGCCTACGATATTTATTCTCGCTTATTAAAAGACCGGATTATTATGCTAGGAAGCGCAATTGATGATAATGTATCCAACTCTATTGTTGCTCAACTATTATTCCTAGAAGCAGAAAATCCAGAGAAAGATATTACTCTATACATTAATAGCCCTGGTGGAAGTATTACATCTGGTATGGCAATTTACGATACAATGCAATACATTAAACCAAATGTATCAACTGTATGTATCGGAATGGCTGCTTCCATGGGTGCATTCTTACTTGCAGCGGGTGAAAAAGGAAAACGTTTTGCTCTTCCAAACAGTGAAGTTATGATTCACCAACCACTTGGCGGTGCGCAAGGTCAAGCAACAGAAATCGAAATTGCTGCTCGTCGCATTCTTTTCTTAAAAGAAAAATTAAACCAAATTTTAGCCGATCGCACTGGTCAATCGTTAGAAACTCTTCAACGAGACACAGAGCGCGATAACTTCATGACAGCTGACCGAGCACTTGAATACGGCTTAATTGATAAAGTTATTACTCGTAATGTACTAGATGAGAAAAAAGAATCTTAAGTAAGAAAAATGTAAAGTGTCTGAAGCTAGACACTAAAGCATATCATATTACATTTTCTTTTATCTTATAGAAAAAAGCGTCCTGCTATAGGACGCTTTTTTCCATGTATTACCCTTCTTGTTGAATAAACTGGACGAGCGATTCTAACGCTTCTTGCTCATCTCGCCCATCAGCAATAACCTTTACCGATACACCGGAGCTAATAGCAAGACTCATTAAGCCCATAATGCTTTTTGCATTCACTTTCCTACCGTCTTTCTCCAAATAGACGTCTGAATTAAAACGGTTTGCTTCCTGAACAAAAAGAGCGGCTGGACGAGCTTGCAATCCGGTTTTCAATTGTACTTCTATTTGTTTCTCCACCATCCCATCTTCCTCCTATCCCCTTTATTTCTTCGCCGACAATGCTTCTCCTCCACGAAGTTTATCTGCAATTTCGTCAATCTTTCTTAACCGATGATTAATACCTGACTTACTAATATTCCCGCCTGATACCATCTCACCTAATTCCTTTAATGTCACATCTTGATAAGCGACTCTTAACTCTGCAATTTCTCTAAGTTTATCTGGTAACACACTTAAGCCAACCGTCTCTTCAATATAGCGAATGTTTTCCACTTGTCGTAAAGAAGCTCCAATCGTTTTATTTAAATTGGCGGTTTCACAGTTAACAAGCCGGTTCACCGAATTACGCATGTCTCTTACAATACGAACATCTTCAAATCGTAATAAAGCAGAATGCGCACCGACTACGCTCAAAAATTCTGCAATCTTCTCGGCTTCTTTTAAATACGTAATATAACCTTTTTTACGTTCTAACGTTTTGGCCTTTAATCCAAATATATTCATAAGCTCACATAGTGCATCATTATGCTCTTTATAAAGTGAAAAAATCTCTAGATGATACGACGATGTTTCTGGATTATTAACCGACCCTCCAGCTAAAAAAGCACCTCTTAAATAAGATCTCTTACAACATTTCTTACCTATGATGTTATCGGATAAATGGTGAAGAATTTCAAAACCTTCACCTAAAATCTCTAAATCCGTTAAAACTTCTTGTCCGCCAGCTGATATTCTTACAATATATACATTGTTCTTCTTTAGCTTCATTTTTTTTCGAACTAGCAATTCTACTTGCACTTCATAGCTCTTTTTAAGCAGCGTATAAATTCTTCTAGCAATTGCTGCATTTTCTGTTTGAATATCGATAATTAACTTTCGATTAGAAAATGAAAGAGATCCATTCATGCGTATAAGCGCACAGAGTTCTGCTTTGCTGCAGCAGCCCTTGCTTTCTAAAGTGGTCAATTCTTTTTTTGTTTCTGAAGCAAAAGACACCCTGTTCACCTCCAATCGATTACAAGAAGAAACGCGCAGGCGGCTCGAACAGCTCGTGAAAAAAATAGGAAGAGTCCCCACAAATGCTGTTTGCCTTTTGGCGGCTCTTATGTTTTTCACAGCAAGCTAGCCGCTGGAGCTAGACAATTTACAGCTTACCATTCCTCGCTGCTTCTTACTTTTTTTCAATCATACGATAAAGTAACTCCGCTACTTTTTTCGTATCATGGCGTACCACATGTCCTTCATAACTAAAAATCCGATCTTGAATAATTTCAAGCCCCATATCCTTTAAGCTATCCACATCATAAACAACAGGCTTAGCGAATTCCTCTTCATAACGTTGTTGAATTTCGCGAGGAACCTCCTCATTATTCACTAAAATGCTATCAATACAAGAACAGCCAACATGGTTATACAGCGCTTTCACATGGTCACTTGCTGTATAGTCAAGTGTCTCGCCAGCTTGTGTCATTAAGTTACAAATATATACTTTCTTCGCAGAGGCTTCTACAATCGCCTTCCCAATTCCCGGAACAAGCAAGTTAGGTAAAATACTTGTATACAAGCTGCCCGGTCCAATAACAATCAAGTCTGCCCGCTTAATTTCTGTTAACGTTTCACTTAGTGGTTTAATATGTTCCGGTGTAAGAAATACTCTCTTAATTCGCTTACCTGAGAAAGGGATTTTCGATTCACCGCTTACAATCGAACCATCCTCCATCTCTGCATGTAACACAACACTTTGATTCGCAGCCGGTAAAACTTTTCCATGCACATTCAAAAACTTACTCATTTCTTGAATCGCATGAACAAAGTCACCTGTTAGGGAAGTCATAGCTGCCAAAATGAGATTCCCAAGAGAATGGCCAGACAATTCATTTTTCTCAGTAAAACGATGTTGAAACATTTTTTCAATAAAGGGCTCCACATCTGACATCGCAGCCAATACATTCCGAATATCTCCAGGAGCCGGAATATCCATTTCCTCACGAAGTCGGCCGGAGCTTCCCCCATCATCGGCAACTGTCACAATGGCTGTAATATCGACAGGATGTTTTTTGAGCCCTCGTAATAATACCGGCAGCCCTGTTCCGCCGCCGATAATTACTACTTTAGGTTGCTTCTGTTTTTTTGGCATCCTGTTTCCCCTTACGCTTCTCGATATCACGATGAGCAATCTGCGTTGTGTAATCTTTTTTGAAATAGTTAGCAAGATATTCTGTTAACGCAACAGAACGATGTTGACCACCGGTACAGCCGATTGCAATAATCAGCTGGGACTTCCCTTCACGTTTATAATATGGCAGCATAAACGTAAGCAAATCAGTTACTTTTTCTAAAAACTTCTTTGTCTCACTCCATTTGAGCACATAATTCGATACCTCTTCTTCCAACCCTGTTTGTGGTCGCATATGTTCAATATAATGAGGATTTGGTAAAAAGCGAACGTCAAATACAAGATCAGCATCGATTGGGATACCGTGCTTAAAGCCGAAAGACATCACATTGACTGTAAATACAGGTTGTTTACTAGTGGAAAATTCCATCGTGATTTTTTCTCTTAACTCACGCGGCTTTAATTGTGATGTATTGTAAATCAGCTGCGCTCTTCCCTTTAATTCATCTAAGAGATGACGTTCAAGCTTAATTCCTTCTAAAGGACGATCAAGTGGAGCAAGTGGGTGCGACCTTCTTGACTCCTTATATCTTCGCACTAACGATGCATCGTCAGCATCAAGAAAAAGAATTTGTGGAACGACCCATGGTGTTTGTGACAAATCATCTAAAGCAACGAATAAGGAATCAAAAAACTCACGTCCACGCAAGTCCATCACAATCGCTACTTTATTCATCTTATTCCTAGAGTCCTTCATTAACTCTAAAAATTTTGGCAATAACGCAGGTGGTAAATTATCGATACAAAAAAAGCCTAAATCCTCAAAGCTTTGAATCGCTACAGTTTTTCCCGCTCCAGACATTCCTGTAATAATGACTAATTGTGTTTCATTCTTCAGTTCGTTCAAATTCTTCACCCCCGCCTATAATCATTCTTTATAATCAACCTGGATCCAATCGATAAGAAAGTAATTTAAAGTCTGGTGTATACGTAAATGTCCCATAAATAATGCCCTTACCGTGAATCATATATTCTAAAATATGATGATCTCCTTCTGCCATCGCGAGTTCTTTCGTCTCATCTATCGGATGCCAATGAAGTTCTCCTTCTTCACACACATCATTATTAATTCCATCTGATTCTGTCGCATAGAATGTGAACATCATCCATTCTGTCAGGACTTTGTCTCCATCCTTCATAATAAAAGTAAAGATGCCTTTAATCGATGGGTTTTTCAGATACACACCTGTTTCTTCTCGGTATTCGCGAATACAGGCATCTCTAATGGATTCTCCAGGCTCCATCTTGCCTCCCGGAGCAACCCACCAACCTCGTCTAGGTTTTTTCAAAAGCAAAATCTGATTATCTTTTACTAATACACAATTTGTCACACGTTGCATATTTATCACCTCGATTGCCCTC
The DNA here is from genome assembly GCF_036962285.1 of Bacillus sp. JJ634. Classification (NCBI taxonomy): domain Bacteria; kingdom Bacillati; phylum Bacillota; class Bacilli; order Caryophanales; family Bacillaceae; genus Bacillus; species Bacillus sp. JJ634. Next base: position 17,961 of record NZ_JBALMU010000048.1, on the reverse strand, counting down.
TACTAACTTAAACAGGCTGAATTTGTATAGTAATAAGAAAAGCGTAAGTGCCTTGATTAGCTCCAACAGCTGCTTGCGAGTCGAAATGTGAAGCGGCTCTTTTTACTTTCTATCGGCTAAATCGAAGTACCTCGAAGGGCTCGGAGCCTCTAAGATGGAGCTAGACAACAAAGCGTTTCGAAAATCTTATACTTTCTGATTCTTAGAAGTCTGTTTTCGCTAAAACTCATGTATGTTATATCTTTTTATTATACTCTTTTTACTATAAGCTCTCAATGAACAACGCCCGTCATTTTAAGATGCGAAGCGCTACAGCCATATAACATAAAGAACCGACAGATACATCCTCTATTCTCCGGGGTGGTGAACTAGACGATGCCTTAAAGGAAATCAAAAAATTCCAGATGTTCTTCTTACACACAAAAAAAGACACAGACCAAAATGATCTGTGCAACAACGTGTTTACTTATAAAAGGGGGTCAATTACTTACCCTTACTATACCTAAACTTTATTTCAGCTGTGTTACAGCTTAGTTAAAACAGAATGACGATATGATTAAATGTTTCCATGGAAACATTTATGCTTTTATTTGTAACTTTTCTTTTAGCTCTTCTACATAATGTTGAACAGATTGGGCAGCAATGCTTCCGTCTCCTGTAGCTGTTACGATTTGACGCAATGTTTTTTCACGAACATCTCCAGCAGCAAAGATTCCAGCTACTTTTGTCTCCATTCGTTCATTCGTTTCGATATAACCTGTTTCATTTGTAATACCTAGGTTTTCAAATGGCTTCGTTAATGGCAGCATACCAATGTAAACGAAGACACCATCTGCTGGATGCTCTGTCTCTGTACCATCAACAGTAGATACAAGCGTTACACTACCTACTTTTCCATCTTTTTCATTAATTTGTTTCAATGTCATATTCCAAATGAAATCGACTTTTTCATTCGCAAAAGCACGATCTTGCAGAATTTTTTGAGCACGAAGCTCATCGCGACGGTGAACAATCGTTACTTTTGAAGCAAAGCGAGTTAAATACACACCTTCTTCAACAGCTGAATCTCCGCCGCCAATTACAAATAATTCTTTTCCCTTAAAGAATGCGCCATCACATACAGCACAATAAGATACGCCTCGTCCGCCTAATTCTTTCTCACCAGGAACACCGATTTTTTTGTACTCAGCACCTGACGAAATAATGATGGAACGCGCTTTGTATTCTTTTGAACCAGCGATAATCGTTTTATATTCTTCGCCATCGATGATTTCTTTTACATCACCATAAGCGTATTCAGCACCAAACTTCTTAGCATGTTCAAACATTTTGGTAGAAAGCTCTGGTCCAAGAATTGTTTCAAATCCCGGATAGTTTTCCACTTCCTCTGTGTTTGCCATTTGTCCGCCCGGCATTCCACGCTCTAGCATTAATGTGGAAAGATTCGCACGAGATGTATAAACAGCAGCGGTCATCCCAGCTGGACCAGCTCCAATAATTACTACATCATAAATTTTTTCTTCTGTCACATTGTTCACTCCTTCTGACTTTCCAACCAATTAATTAACGATAGTATTTCCTATCTATTATCCTATATAACAAATAACCATCAGTCCAAATATTTGCTCAGTTTAAGAAAGATTGAACAAGCTTAATGTACTTCGAAATGGTAGAAACGGAAATAAAGTGCTTCTCGGCAATGGCTGCCTGGCTTTTTTTCTCATCACGAATCTGATACCACACATACTCAAGAGCAGCCGCCCAGCCAGCAGGATTATTAAATTTATGCTGTACTTTCACCGCTTCCACAAATACGGAAAACCATAGTAAGTAAATTCCCGCTTCAGTCAATTTAATCGGCTTAAAATGCTGATACAGTAAATCCGCTGTTCGATCCGCAAAATCAATAACTGTCAGCTCTCGCTCTTTATTGGCATCCTTTACACAATCAGCATAGCTCTTTTCTAACGGTGTAAAAGCTGTATTTTTCACAAATAGCTTATTTTTCACTAAGCTTTGTTTATGCTTTGAATGCTTTACAAGAAAAATCGCAAACAATCTTTCTTCAATATGTTCACTTTCTAAACGTTTTAAAATAGATGGCAAATGATGTTCAAAGCCAGCAATAGCTACATTGGATTCGCTCCAAGGCTCCATTCCTTCTTTATCAGGATTTATTTCCACGACTTTTTTCCAAGCCTTATGAGCAGTCTGTTCATGCCCTAAATGGTACGCAGACGTAGCTAACCAAAAATAAAAAGAGGCGTCGCCTTCAAATCCTTTCTTTTGCAGCTGCTTTAACCATTTGTACGCTAATGAATACTTTCCAATTAACGCAAAAGTTGCACCTAATTTAAAACGATGCTCGATTAAAATTGGACGAACCTTTGCCAATGTATTGACTAACTCTCCCAGCTTCGCTTCATCCTGCTGGTAATGATGGAACACAGCCAAATTACAAAGGGCATGCAAATTTCCTGGACTCTTTTCTAACACTTCTTCTAAAGTGGCATACGCCTCATCGATTTGCCCTAAATAAAAATAGGCCAGCGCTAGATTATTATAAGCAGACCAGTAATCTTCATACTCTTCAATCATGTTCTTTAGTACTTCAATCGCTTTCGGAAAATTTCCCGCTTCTAAATATTCACGTGCTTTTTCTTGCTTCATAATGAGTCCATCTTGACTAAATAAGCTTTCTTCCGTTTCATCTGTTTCGAACGTAATGAGTTCAAGAAGATCCTCAGCCTCTTCACTAAATTCACCGTGTTCTTCTTTATCAAGATACGCATTAGCATGACGATACGCCTCTTCAAACATACCAAGATGCGCATAGTTATTGGCTAAAAAGTAATGACATTCAGTCATATAAGGATCCAGCACGTTTAGAATATTTTCAAGAAGATTATTCGAGTAATTGTATTCGCCAATTTCCGTACATGTAATAGCCAACTGACACGCAATCATTGGCTCTCCTGGTTCAAGCTCAAGCGCTCTCTCCAAATATTTTTTTGCTTTATATAATTCACGTTTGTGATATGCTTTTAATCCCTTGGTGAAGTAATATTCCCCAGTCGGGTAAAAGGACAATACTTTCGCCGGCTGTCCTAGTTTAGCGTCTTTACTCATGTAATCCTCCATCCACAAGTTGTTAACTACAGTAGTATATCATAATGCTGATTATTTGCCGAACCAGTAAATAAATAACAGGAACTAGAAAATTCACAGATACATCTATTGTAGCAGGTTTGTGCATGATTGCATGAATAATCACATGTCTTTTTTATGAAATTTCTATAGGGTGTAAAGCAGTTAAACCCTTGTGCTTATTAGGTTTTTTCATTTAATCAAACGTTTGATTAAATTTAAATATACGGAAGGGCTGCCCGAAAAGCCATTTTTCATGACTTTTTGGACAGCCCCCGGCCTATTACTTTTCTTCTTTCGATGCATGTCGTTCTTTTAATACAGTTAACACTTCTTGCAATGGAAGCTCTTGTTCTTGAAGTAAAACTAGTAAGTGATATAGTAAATCTGCACTTTCCCATTTCAGTTCTTCTGCATCACGGTTCTTCGCTGCGATAATAACTTCCGCTGCTTCTTCACCGACTTTTTTCAAAATTTTATCTACGCCTTCTGTAAATAAATACGTTGTGTACGAACCCTCAGGCATTTGTTCTTTTCGTTTTCCAATTAATTCTTCTAGTTCAAATAAAAATGCGGCATCTTGATTAGCCATGTCTTTCGCCCCTTTGTTTTGGTAGAATGTTTTCGTAAAGCAGCTTGTTGTACCAGTATGGCACGCGGGGCCATTTGGAATAACACGTACAACTAATGCATCTTGATCACAATCAAATGTTATATCCACAATCTTTTGTGTGTTGCCACTTGTCGCCCCTTTATGCCAAAGCTCTTGGCGGGAACGGCTAAAGAACACCGTTTCCCCTTTTTCAATCGATAATACAAGAGACTCTTTGTTCATGTAAGCAAGTGTCAACACTTCTTTTGTATTGGCATCTTGAACAATGGCTGGTACAAGCCCTTTTTCATCGAATTTAATGCTTTCGATTTTCATCGTACAACGACTCCTTGTTCCTTCAAAAACGACTTCACTTCTTTAACGGATGTTTCTTTGTAATGGAAAATAGAAGCGGCTAAAGCAGCATCTGCTTTTCCTTCTTCAAACGCTTCTTGGAAATGCTCCGCGTTCCCTGCTCCACCTGAAGCAATAACAGGAACAGAAACCGCCTCACTCACCGCTTTTGTTAACGCAATATTAAAGCCTTGCTTCTCGCCGTCACAATCCATGCTCGTTAATAAAATTTCGCCAGCCCCGCGGCTTACCGCCTCCTTCGCCCAAGCAACGACTTCCCAATCGGTCGCCGTTCTACCGCCATGAGTATAGACGCGCCATGAACCAAGCTCTTCATCATAGCGAGCATCAATCGCCACAACGATACATTGCGCCCCAAAATAATCAGAGCCTTCGTTAATTATGTCAGGACGAACAATAGCCGCTGTATTCAATGACACTTTATCTGCACCAGCACGTAAAATTTTCTTCATATCAGCCAACGAGTTAATCCCGCCGCCAACGGTAAAAGGAATGGCTAAGCTTCCTGCTACTGAACGAACGACATCGACCATCGTTTCACGTCCTTCATGTGAAGCAGAAATATCAAGAAAAACAAGCTCATCGGCTCCTTCTTGATCATAAAAAGCAGCCAATTCAACCGGATCCCCAGCATCGCGTAACGACACGAATTGAACTCCTTTTACAACGCGTCCATCTTTCACATCCAAACATGGAATAATACGTTTTGTGAGCATGTTAACCACGCACCTTTTCTAGTGCTTCTTTTACTGTAAAGCGATTCGTATAAATTGCTTTTCCGATAATGGCACCGATAATACCGCTCTTTTCATAGTTCTGAAGAGCCACCAAGTCATCCAATGAACTAATCCCGCCAGAAGCAATAACCCCTTTTCCTGTCGCTTCTGCCATCGCCACAACACCTTGTACATTTGGCCCAGACAACATGCCATCTGTTGCAATATCCGTTACAATAAATGTTTCCGCACCGGCATCCGCTAATGCTTTTCCAAGTTCAATCGCTAATGTTTCAGATGTTTGAAGCCAGCCATGCGTTGCCACACGACCATCTTTTGCGTCAATTCCAATAGCAATATGCTTACCGTACTTACGAATCATATCTTTTGTAAAAGCAGGGTCCGAAACCGCTGTACTTCCTAAAATAACACGCTCGACTCCGTTATCAAGATATGTAGCAATATCCGCTTCCGTCCGAATACCGCCGCCAATTTGAATTTTTGCTCCTAATTCTTTCGCTGCTTGAATTACATACGCATCATTAATACGACTGCCTTCTTTTGCACCGTCAAGGTCCACCATATGTATCCATTCTGCTCCTTGGTCTGCAAAATTCTTCGCCATATCAAAAGGAGAATCGCCATAAACCGTTTCCTGATTATAATCTCCTTGAATTAAACGTACACATTTGCCACCGCGCATATCAATGGCTGGATAAATCTTGAACTCGCTCATGCCTGATCCTTCCCTTCCACTAACGCCAAGTAATTTCTTAATAACGACATCCCCATTTGTCCGCTCTTTTCTGGGTGAAACTGCATCCCGAACACATTGCCGCTGCCCACAATCGCAGGAACTGCCACATGATAATCGGCTGAAGCTGTAACAAAGCTTGCATCCGTCTGTGCATAATAAGAATGAACAAAGTACACATAGTCTTCTTCTAACCCTTTTAATAATGGTGAAGATTGATTAAAAGAAAGGCGGTTCCAACCCATGTGAGGCACTTTATACTTCTCACCATTGTCCTCTCCAGTAAAACGAACAACTTTCCCTGGAATCAACGATAGGCCTTCTGCCGGACCATTTTCTTCGCTCTCATCAAACAATAGCTGCATGCCAAGGCAAATCCCTAATAAATAACCGCCATTTGCTACATATTGTTTAACAAACGTATCTAGCCCTGTTTCTTTTAACAAGTTCATTGCGTCACGAAATGAACCTACACCTGGAAGAATCAATCCGCTTGCTTTCGCTAACTCTTCCGGATTATTTGAAATAAAGGACTGTGCTTCAAGACGTTCCAATCCTTTCGTAACGGAAAATAAATTTCCCATTCCATAATCAATAATACCAATCATTTATAACATTCCTTTCGTTGAAGGAATTCCTTTGACACGCGGATCAATCATTGTTGCTTCATCTAAAGCTCTTCCTAACGCTTTAAAAATCGCCTCAATAATGTGGTGTGTATTGTGGCCATAGTGCACGATGACATGTAAATTCATTCTTGCTTCAAGGGCGAATTTCCATAAAAATTCATGAATTAATTCCGTATCAAATGTCCCTACTTTTTGTGAAGGAAAATCCGCACGAATTTCGAAAGCAGGACGATTACTTAAATCAATGACAACTTGTGCAAGAGCCTCATCCATTGGAACAAACGCATTTCCATAACGCTTAATCCCGCGTTTATCACCAAGAGCTTGTGAAAGAGCTTGCCCTAGACAAATTCCAATATCTTCTGTTGTGTGATGATCATCGATTTCTGTATCCCCTTTTGCATCGATTGTCATATCAAATTTTCCGTGTTTCGTAAACAGATCTAACATATGTGTCATAAATGGAACCGCTGTTTCAATCGAAGCTTTTCCTTCTCCATCAACTGAAAAGTCCAACTTAATATTCGTCTCATTCGTTTTTCGTTCAATACTTGCAGAACGCTCCATTATAAACCCTCCTTCTGTCCAATCGTATCTATATTTATAAGGTAAGAAAGTATATTTTTAATATTTAGTATCTAGTTCAAGGCCAGCGCTGACCTTGCACTTCTCTTATTTTTTACGAGCTTCAATGGCACGAGCGTGTGCTTCAAGACCTTCCATTCGTGCAAAAGCAGCGATTTTTTCAGCATTTTGTCGAAAAGCTGTTTCACTGTACATAATGATGCTTGATTTTTTTTGAAAATCATCAACATTCAATGGACTAGAAAAACGTGCTGTTCCGTTTGTCGGTAATACATGGTTCGGACCAGCAAAATAATCTCCGACAGGTTCCGAGCTAAAACGACCGATAAAAATCGCTCCAGCATGTCGAATTTGCGCCATGACTTCCATCGCATCACGCGTTATAATTTCTAAATGTTCCGGTGCTAATTCATTTACAGCATCAATGGCTTCAGCTAAGCTGTCACATACAACAATTCGACCGTAATCAGCAATAGAAGCTGCGGCAATATCACGACGAGGCAGCAAAGCAAGCTGCTTTTCCACTTCACTTGCTACTTCTTCGGCTAATTCAGGCGAAGTCGTAATAAGTACACTGCACGCACGAGCATCATGCTCTGCTTGTGATAAAAGGTCAGCTGCAACTTCTGCAGCAACCGCTGTTTCATCTGCTAAAACCGCAATTTCACTAGGTCCTGCAATCATATCAATCGCTACATCACCAAACACTTCTCGTTTAGCAAGCGCTACATAAATATTCCCTGGTCCGACAATTTTATCGACTTTAGCAATCGTTTCGGTTCCATAAGCAAGTGCCGCAATCGCTTGAGCGCCACCAACTTTATAAATTTCTGTTACACCAGCAATTTTGGCTGCCGCTAATACAGGCGCGGATAATGAACCATCTTTCCCTGGAGGAGAAACCATGACAATTCGTTTTACACCCGCTACTTTAGCCGGCATAATATTCATTAATACAGACGATGGATAAGCAGCTGTACCACCAGGAACGTAGACACCAACCGCATCAAGGGGCGTCATTTTTTGTCCAAGCATGGTTCCTGTTTCATCTGTCGTCATCCACGAATTACGCGTTTGTTTCTCGTGGAACTTTCGAATATTATCTGCCGCTTCTTGTATAATCGCCAGCTGTTGATCTGGTAAAGTTGCGACAGCAGCCTCTAATTCTGCTTCGGAAACAAGCAATTCCTTAACTTGTACACCGTCAAATTTTTCTGTGTATTGAAATACAGCCGCATCTCCATTTTTTCTTACATCATTAATAATATCTTGAACGGCTTTTCTTTGATCCTCGGTCCCCGAGTCAACCGAGCGCTTCAAGGAAAGGTCTTTTGTTAATTGTTCAATTTGCATACGCTCACCTCATTTAAAAAATCCGATCACTTATTCGATAATTTCTGCTAACCGGTCGACAATTTCCGTAATCCGCTCTTCTTTAATTCGATAGCTTACAGGGTTCGCTACTAATCGTGATGTAACATCCGCAATTCGTGCGTATTCAACAAGCCCATTTTCCTTTAAAGTTTGCCCCGTTGACACAATATCAACAATTCGCTCTGCCAAGCCGATTAATGGTGCCAATTCAATTGAACCATTTAACTTAATAATTTCGACTTGCTCACCTTGTTCACGGAAATAGCTTGAAGCAACATTCGGATATTTACTCGCAATCTTTGGCGCAATATCGCTAATTTTTGTATTTGGAAGCCCTGCCACCGCTAAGTAACAGGCACTAATTTTTAAATCAAGAAGCTCATACACATCGCGTTCTTCTTCAAGCATTACATCTTTCCCGGCAATCCCAAGATCCGCTACTCCATGCTCAACATATGTCACAACATCCATTGGCTTGGCTAATATAAAACGTAAATTTTCCTCTTCGACTTCAATAATTAATTTACGTGAATCATCGAATTCAGGAGGAAGACGAAAGCCTGCTTTACGCAACATCTCTGCAGCCTCTTCAAAAATTCTTCCTTTTGGCATCGCAATCGTTAAAAAGCTACTCATTGCTTACTCTCCCCCCATTCCCTACAAATAAATGTACATCCGAAAACGTTCTTGTATAAGCATCTACATTTTCTACTGCATTAATATCTTGAATTGTTACCATAATGCCTTCCGCACGCTTATGTTTAGCAAAGTCTAACGCTTCTTTACGACGCTCTGGGCTAAATAAAATACATTCTGGTACATCCGCTTCCTGTATTTCACCAATCGCTTCCACCAAACGATCCATGCGAATGCCGAATCCTGTTGCTGATGCATCCCATCCGAATTTATCAAGAAGGTTATCGTAGCGGCCCCCGTTTCCAATTGGTGAACCAACCCCGCCTGCATATACTTCAAATAACGTTCCTGTATAGTAGCTCATATGACTGACAAGTGTTAAATCCAAGCTTACATATTGATCAACACCAAATTCTTTTAATTGAACTGCCAATTCTTGCAACTCAGAAAGCTGTTCGCGACCATGCTCTCCTTCTAATAGATCAAGTGCTTTTGTTAACGTGTTTTCCCCGCCTCGAAGGGAAATAAATTCAATTAATCGTTGCTTATCAATAGAAGAAAGCGTTAAAGATTTCACATGCTCACGATAGCCTACATAATTTTTTTCATATAAAAATTTACGTAGTACGGCTGCTCTTTCTTCATTTCCTAAAATGCTTAAGAACAATTCTTGAACAAATCCGATATGCCCAATCGTAATCTTAAATTTTTCTAATCCTGCCGCTTTTAACACATCAGCCATTAAAGCAATCATTTCTGCATCGGCACTAGTCGACTTGTTACCAATGCATTCAATGCCCATTTGTTCAAACTCAGCGGGACGTCCACCTTCGCGCTGCTGTGCTCGATACACATTTGCAGAATACGCTAAGCGCAATGGAATTCTTTGATTTAATAACTTAGAGGCCGCAACACGCGCAATCGGTGTCGTCATATCTGGGCGAAGAACAAGTGTATGCCCTTGCTGATCCAGTAACTTAAACAATTGTTGATCTAAAATCGCTGATGCCTCACCAATCGTTTCATAATATTCTAAAGCGGGAGTTTCAATAAATTGATAGCCCCATTTCTTAATTTCATCACTCATTTTATTTCGGACCGCTGCTTTTGTTTCATAAAGCTCCGGCAGCGTATCTCTCATGCCTAACGGTTTTTCAAACATAAATGGCTTTGTCACGACTGCACATCCTTTTAATATAATGAATATTTTCTTACCATATCTTTCTTTAATTTATAAATAGTATCAAAAAAGTGGACAGAATCCTATAAATTATCACAATTATTATAATAAAAAAGCAAAATCCTTTAGTTCGCTAATATGGTAACAAAGTGAAGTTATATGTAGTGTACTCCTGCCCCTATGAACAGTCAAGTGCAAACTCCTTTTTCCTTTTCTTAATTAAGGACTTTTTATATCTGAACTAACAGACTCACCCTCATCAGGACTATTCTCCCATTTCATATTTGAAACATTTACCACTTACAACTAAAACTGCTAGGAACTATAATTGGAATTTGATAGCTAATTAGGTAATATAACTTAGGAGGAAGAACATGCAGAAATTTTTATCCATTATTCTAGCAGCAGTACTGTTTTTTACATTAACAAGCAGTCCTGGATACGCTGCTGCCTCTTTTAGTCCAGAAGACTTAGAGGAATATTTAACTGAAGTAGATATGACACAAACAGAATTGGAAGAGTACTTAGATTATTACGGTGTCGAATTAGAGGAATTTTCTTCTATTGAGGAGCTTCGTGATATGTTAGGGCCTGCTTTAACTCCAGCTGGCCTAGAAGATTTACTACATGAATATGATATGACAGAAGAAGAGTTAACGGCTTTACTCATTGAATACGGAGAAATGGAAGAAGGAGAAACGATTCTTGATTCGTTTTATTTCGTCTCTGATATCGAAATGCTCATTCTTTTCGACCAAGACATGGGTGATATCGACTGGACGGAGTTAATGGACGGCCTTTCTACTGAATTTGATATGAACGAAGAAGAATTAGAACGCTTATTTACGCATTTAGAACCCATTTTTGAACAACCTGAATTTGAAGATCAATTAATGACCTTAGCTGATCGTATGCTACAGTTTGAAGAATTTGAAACACTAGATGAGCTGACGGCAGAACAGGTAGCAGAATTATTCTCTATCTATGATGATTTACAAAACCTACTTCAGGTTCAATTCAAATTTGCCTTAATCAAAGACGGTGTGACAACCCCAATTTCCATAAAGGAACTGTATAGCATTGAAGAATTAGAAAATGCTAGTTTAGTAATTGCTATACATGATTTAAGCGGAAACTTGCTGCTAGATTTCATTTTAACAGGAGAGATGTTTAGCAGTGATTTAGTTAAAGAGGCCGGACAAGACTTGAAAGAGGCACCTAAAGTTATTGAAGAAGTAAAGTCAGAAGCAAGTAAAACTGTCCCAAAAACGGTTAAAGGCGGCTTACTGCCTCAAACAGCAGGTAATTATTTACTACATTCAATCGCAGGGCTTTTAATGATTGGCTTGGCATTTGTTTTATTTAAAAGAGCGAGAATGAACTAAATCTATGAACAGCAATCGACACTCTAGGCGAAATAAAGGCATGATTCTGACCTTAGCAATCATCCTTTTATTCATAGGGATATATTTCACCACTACCAATGCGTACACCTTGCTAAAGGGTTATGCACTTTATAAATGGGATAAGAAGGAGACTGATGTGACTACTTCTCAAGAAAAGCGAGAAGTAGCAGCGCAACAAGAATTATATCCTACTCGGCCTGAAAAAGGAGACATGATAGGAGATCTTTACATTCCTAAATTAGACAGCACTTTGCCCATTTACCATGGAACCAATGAAGATGAATTGGAGAAAGGTGTTGGGCATTATGCAGGTTCGGTGCTGCCTGGTGAAACAGACAATTCCGTACTATCAGGACACCGCGATACTGTATTTCGAAAGCTAGGCGAAGTAGGAAAAGGCGATTTACTTATTACAAACACAGAAGCAGGTACATTCACATTTAAAGTACGAAAAGTGCGAATTGTGGATGCAGATGATCGTACCGTCATTGTTCCTAAACCGAAGGCAACCTTAACGGTCACCACCTGCTATCCTTTTTCATATATTGGTAATGCGCCTGAACGATACGTGTTAATTGCAGATTTAATAAAAACTGAAGTATCGAAATAGAGAAATAGGCTGCGAGAAATCGCAGCCTATTTTCACAATATAAAGGGGACCAAACTGTAAGGTAACTTTCAAAAGCTAAGATTCAGGGGGCTCAATCAATCATGGATAAACAACAGCAAGAACATTTCTTTCGTCTATTAAGACAAACCTATGAATCTGCAACGGCAGATGAAGATGTCTCTATTGAAAAGATATTAGCCCAAATTAAAAGCGGCCTATCTGATATCTTTAAAAAACTACACTAAAAAGAACTTACCCTCCTAATGGAGAATAAGTTCTATTACAATCATTTAGTTTCGCGCTCTCTCTTCCATTTCTTCCTTCGTATAAATGACGCGCATTGGATTTCCACCGACTAAAGCACCCGCTGGCACATCTTTATGAACAAGGGACCCTGCAGAAACAATCGCACCATCTCCAATAATGACACCTGGAAGAATTGTGGAGTTTGCTCCAATCATCACCTCATCACCAATGACAACATCCCCTAAACGATATTCGTGAATTAAATACTCATGGGCAAGAATGGTCGTATTATATCCAATAATGGAATTATTCCCGACCGATATTTTTTCAGGAAACATCGTATCAGGCATGACCATCAGTGCAAAGGACGTTTGCTTGCCGATTTTCATATGCAGGAATGTTCGATACATCCAATTCTTCACAGACATAAAGGGTGTAATACGAGCAATTTGAATGATGATAAAGCACTTAACAACTTTCCAAAAGGACACGGTCTTATACACTTGCCAAAGCGAATTAGATCCTTCGACTGGATAGCGGACCGTTCTTCTCATACCGTCTTCCCTTGTAAAATATCGATTAAATCTGACATATGATTTAGTATATAATCTGGATGATACGTTTTTAAAAACTCAGTTCCCTTCAACGACCACGCTACACCAGCCGTCTTCGTCCCTGCATTTTTTCCACCGAGAATATCGTGATAATTATCTCCAATCATCATCGCCTCAGCTGGATCTGAACCAAGAGCATTCAACGCCTTTAAAAGCGGCTCCGGATCTGGTTTAGGCTTTTCGATATCATCCATCGTCACGACTACATCGAAGAACTGATCTAATCTGCTTAACTTGAGTCCTCTTTCAACGATATCTCGCTTTTTTGTCGTAACGATGGCCAGCTTATACTTGCTTTGAGACAAGCTTTCTATCGTCTCGTATACGCCATCAAACTGCGTCACAAGCAAGTCATGGTGCTCCCAATTATGCTTGCGGTAAAAAGCTATCATTTCCTCCGCAAGCTCCGGGTTAATGGATGAAAAAGTCTCTATTAAAGACGGACCAATAAATGGGAGAATATCTTCCCGTTTATACTGTCCTGGATAGTAATGATTGAGTGTTTCCGTAAAAGAAGCAATAATTAATTCATTTGTATTAATTAAAGTTCCATCTAAATCGAATAATAAAGTAGAAATATTACTGCTCATACACAGCTCCCTTTCTTTGCACACTTTCATAGCGATTCCATATATATCCTACGGCGATTGTCAGGACAATTGCCGTCACTAACCGAATGATTAATAGAGGCAGAACAGGAATCCCTAATGGAATAAAGATTAACGTGTCTTCTACTACGGCATGGCATGCTACTAAAAAGATAAAAGCTAATGTCATATCTTTTTTCGACACACCTTCTTCTTTAGCAGCTTGAATCATGACCCCTGCCCCGTAAGCAAGCCCGATTGTTAAACCGGTTGCAAATGGCAGCGCTGCATTCTCCTTCATGCCTAATACCTTCATAACTGGCCGAAGCATTCGTGAAAAAGCTTCCAGCCATTTTTTATCTTTCATAATTTGAATAATGATCATCAATGGAATGACAATCAGCGCAAGTTGGACAATCCCCAGCAGCGCCTTCACGATACCATGAGAGACAATGGCCCATACCCCTGTAATTTCAGCAGTTTGTTGACTGACAAGCCCATACTGCGCCATTTCTGATCCCCCGTCCCATAAGAGGTTAATCATCACCGCAGCTAGTAGAGCTAATCCAAGTCGCACCGTCAAAATCACCCACAGCTTCACGCCTACTTTCATCGCAACACCCGTCTCAATCAGCAAGTTATGCGAAAAAGAAAGCATAACGGCAATAATAAATACTTCTTTTACCGTCAAATCGAGCGTCAAAATTCCCGCAATCCCGGCATATAAATTAAGAAAATTCCCAAGAACGAGCGGAATGGCCGCATCTCCAGATAAACCGAGCAGCGCCATGAATGGACTAATTAAATCAATCACCCACGGCAAAATCGGAGTATATTGAAGAATGGTTACAATCAACGTAACTGGAAAAATAACTTTTCCTAAGGTCCATGTTGTCTTTAATCCAACCATGAATCCCTTCTTCACTGACTCCCCGTACATAACCCTCTCTCCTTTTCTTTCATCCTAAGCATCTAAATATCGCTGCTTTGCCATCCCGCTAAATCGACGATAGACGAATAAAGCAACCGCCACAATAATAAGAGTTAATGAAAGAATCTGTGCCATTCGAAGCGATTCTGTTAACATTAAACTATCTGTACGCAATCCTTCGATAAAGAAGCGACCGACTGAGTACCAGAATAAATAAGCTAAGAAAATTTCACCGCGGCGTAAATTTACTTTTCTTAGTAATAAAAGAATTACTACACCAAGTAAATTCCACAATGACTCATATAAGAAGGTTGGATGATAATAAGCACCATTAATATACATTTGATTAATAATAAATTGTGGCAAATGCAGATTTTCTAAAAAGGCTCTTGTGACCTCTCCGCCATGTGCTTCTTGGTTAATGAAATTTCCCCACCGACCAATTGCCTGACCAAGCAATAAACTCGGTGCTGCAATATCAGCAATTTTCCAAAAAGAAACTTTTTTAACCTTCGCAAAAACAACCGCTGTTAACACCGCACCAATTAACGCACCATGAATCGCAATACCGCCATTCCATATTTTAATAATCTCACCTGGATACTGCGAATAGTAATCCCATTGAAAAATGACATAGTAAATGCGTGCACAAATGATGGCAATAGGCACCGCGAATAAAATTAAATCAACAAATAACTCTTTATGTAATCCTCTTCGCTCTGCTTCTCGAATAGCAAGCACAAGGCCCAGTAACACACCAATTCCGATAATAAGGCCATACCAATTAATTTGGAGCACACCTAAATCAAGCGCCACACGGCCAATCGGTTGAATATCTTGTTCCATTTATGTCCCTCTTTTCTACTTAAAAATCATCATGATCTGCTTCTGCAATTGCATGATTCAAACGATCAGAAAACTGCTCAGCAGCATTTACTCCCATTCGTTTTAAGCGATAATTCATCGCTGCCACTTCAATAATGACCGATAAATTTCGACCAGGTCGGACAGGTACTGTTAATTTTGTAATTTCTGTATCAATAATTTTCATGGTTTCTTCATCTAACCCAACTCGGTCATATTGCTTGTTTTTCTCCCAGAGCTCTAGGTGAATAACAATCGAGATTTTTTTATTACTGCGAACAGCTCCTGCTCCAAACAGTGTCATCACATTAATGATGCCTAATCCGCGGATTTCAAGCAAATGCTCAATGAGTTCTGGTGCATTTCCAACAAGCGTATCTTGATCTTCTTGCCGAATCTCTACACAGTCATCCGCCACTAGACGATGTCCCCTCTTCACTAATTCAAGTGCTGTCTCACTTTTTCCAACACCACTTTTGCCTGTAATAAGAACACCCACGCCATAAATGTCTACTAACACACCATGCACAGCTGTTGTTGGGGCTAACCTGCTTTCCAAGAAGTTTGTTAAGCGACTGTACAACCGTGTTGTTTTCATATTTGACAGCATAACCGGTACCGATTCTCGTTCAGAAGCCTCGATTAATTCTTCCGGCACAATCTGACCACGCGTAATAATAATCCCTGGTGTCGAGTCACGACAAAGCTCTTCCATACGATGTTTACGCTCCGCTTCATTAAGTCGTGTAAAAAAAGACACTTCTGTCCGCCCTAATAATTGAAGACGCTCAGCTGGATAATAATCAAAAAAACCCGCAATCTCAAGTCCCGGACGAGATAAGTCGCTTGTCAAAATCGGTCGGTTAACTCCTTCTTCACCACTAACAAGCTCAAGGTTAAACGCATCGATTACATCTTTTATACGAACTTTAGCCATCTAGGCTGCCCTCCTTTTTGGAGTAAATTTTTTTGACTCAATGCTCATTCCATTTTAGCATTTTTCCCGCAATATCCAAACAATGCGTTTTTATGAGCAAATACTTTCTGAATCGGTGTGATTTTTTTATATGGCTTTGTTATAATACGCTGTGGATTTTTAGCTCATTTAATCAACCATATTATTTAACACAACCTTTCATAATAAGGAGGCTTGCCGAATTCGACAAGCCTCCTTATTATCATTATGAAACTGAGATTGCACCAGTCTTCGTATCTGCAAAAATATGCAAAACCGGCGTTTGGTCATACACGGTCTGAAACTTTAACACTTTTTGAATTACATCGCTCTTTTCTTCTACGATTTTGATTCCTTCTAGATTGACATTAAAACCACCTAAATTCGATTTTAACTCTCCTGATACAGCGGCTCCAGACGCTACAGATAGCTGAATCTTCCCTGTAATTGACTTAGCGTATAAAGAATCACTTTCTTCATTGTCATTCCGACAAATAATTTGCCCGTTAAAGGTCTGTACATCCACCTTTTTAAAGTGTCCTCCAGCTTCAATCGCCCCATTCAACGTTTCAGCTTCAACTTTATCAAAGTGAGACGCTTGAATCGTAATCGTACCATTTCCTGTTTCTAATTCACAATTCTCTCCTCTGACGCTATCCATTGAAATCGATCCATTCGCTGATTTTACTTTTACTTCTTCTGCAGCTAAGGATTCTGCGGCTACTCCCCCATTAAACATCCTAATCCGAAGCTTCTTATATTCTTTTTGCGGGACATAAATGAGTACATCTGCTTTAATGCCCTTTTCTTGTAAGTAAAATTTCAACGTTCCACCTTCAATGGCAAATATCACTTCGTTTAAGAAGGTTTCACGCGCTTGATCTTGGTCATCGACGCGGTACACCTTTGCTTCACACTCTACACGCACATCATGGTGATCCCAGGCAATCATTTTTATTTTTCCATTTGCGATATCCACATCTAAGTCTTGAATGACTTTTTCATCATGCTGAAAGATATGAGAAACAGTGAATGATTTCCCAAAATTAAAATCTAAATCTGTATCTTTAATTTTTTGAAAAGCACTTTCAACAAATTCAAAGATTTTCTCTTTCGACGATTGAATATTTTTCTTAAATGTATCATGAGCGTCATCATGATATTGCTTCTTCGCCTCAATTACTTCTGTTGACAACTCATTTTTCAAAATTTGCTCTTTCTGTTCACTTTCTTTCCCTGCTTTGTCTAATGCCTCTAAAATAGTTAACGCTTCTTCCGCGGTGATTTTACCATCTTGAACGAGTTGAAGAATTCTTTTCTTTTCTTCCTGCATCGCTACTCCCCACTTTCTGCTTTATACTCTATACATACGCCCAGATAGTTAAAAGGTTTCATGTTTCTTCCATTCGACGATTTCCTCGGAAATAATCGATATTGAATAAAAATTCCACAAAAAAAGCAAGCCAAAACGGCCTGCCTTTTTACATATTTTGCAAAAACAAAGCCCATTACGGTGCGCTGGCACCCCCTTTAGGGATGGAATGAATGTTTGCTCAAATGCGGTGTACAGATAAAATACCGAAAATACGTTCTGTACACCAAGTGTTCCTAATGGTATAATTTGGTAAAAGGGATGTTCTTTGAAAACTGAACATAAGTGGTTGTGACAGGAAAAACGTCTGTCACGTAAAATGTTCAACGTTCTGCCGACCAACACTCTTCATAGAAAGAGTGCGGTATCGTAATCCTAGACAAGTATC